>DASPNN010000421.1:0-2941 GCA_035626495.1 Chryseosolibacter sp. | reverse complement strand
CTATAGCAAACTCGGAGGCCCAGAGAAGGGAACGCGAAGCCGAAGCTTTCAAGAAAGCAATCGCGGCCGAAAAGGTTCAGTCTGCTAAGGCACTTGAGGAGGCTTATGTGGCAGAACAGAAGGCAGAGCAGGCACGCGCCGAGCGCGAGCGAGCGTCCCAGAACGCCAACGTTGTAGTATCGGCCGAAATTCAAAAACAAAAAGCCATCATCGAAGCGCAGGCAGAGGCTGAGAAAATGCGTGAAAGAGCTAAAGGTGAGGCGGACGCGATCCTCCTTCGCCGGCAGGCTGAAGCCCAAGGTATTTACGAGATCTTAACCAAGCAGGCGGAGGGCTTCAAACAAATTGTCCTTTCAGCCGGCAATTCAAAAGATGCCGCGATGCTGATCATCGCCGACAAGTTGCCTGAACTGGTAAAAATGCAAACCGATGCAATCAAGAATATACAAATCGATAAGGTAACCGTATGGGAAGGCGGCAACGGCAAGGACGGCAAGACTTCTACGGCGAATTTTATCTCCGGACTGTATCAGTCAGTGCCTCCATTGCATGAAGTATTCCAGATGGCGGGCTTGGAATTGCCGACATACCTCGGTGAAAGCCAGAAAAAGGACGAAGCAAAAAAACCGGAAAAGGATATAGAAGTTGAGAAACTGATCCCGAAGAAATAAAAAAGGGTCCTGCAGTGCGGGACCCTTTTTTATTTTCCTGCTTTCTTCCTAATTCGCATTCTACTTTTCACATACCATGGCAGAATTGCACCTTGTAAACTGGAACGTCAATGGCATTCGTTCGATCATTAAGAAGGATTTTATAAAGGACGTCAAGGCGATGGCGCCAGACATTCTGTGCCTTCAGGAAACCAAAGCTTCGGTCGAAGAAGTGAAGTCGACACTGGAGTTGCTGCCTGAATTCAAAGTGTATGTGAATTCGTGCAAGACCAAAAAAGGATACTCCGGCACTACAATCATGACCCGGATCGAGCCGTTATCGATCACTTGTGACATGAACGTGGAAGAGCACGATCAAGAGGGTCGTGTGATGACGGCAGAATTCCCTGACTTCTATCTGGTCACCGTTTATGTTCCAAATGCCGGTGAAGGTCTCAAGAGACTTGATTACCGCGAAAAGTGGGATGAGGACTTCCGTAAATATCTGGTTTCATTGAAAGACAGGAAGCCCGTGATCGTCTGCGGCGACCTCAACGTAGCCCATCAGCCCATCGACATTGCACGTGCGAAGGAAAATTACAACAAAGCTGCCGGATATACCCAGCGGGAGATCGATGGGTTTGTTCGTCTTTTGGAGAGCGGTTTTGTTGATACTTTTCGAAGGTTTTACCCGGAGGAAGTGAAGTATACTTATTGGAATTATTTGTTCAACGCGCGCTCACGCAATGTCGGATGGCGCATTGATTACTTCCTTGTGTCCGAAAATTATATAGGAAAAGTGAAAGATGCCGCAATCTATAACCAGTATCTGGGCTCCGATCATTGCCCTGTTGCGTTGCGGATAGAAGTTTAACAGAATAGCCTGGCCACAACATTTTCAAGCCAGCGGCTGTTTGACTCCGGTTTAGACTGATCACCAATTGAATAAATCGGTGAACTCAATCAACCCCAAAAACCGCCCTCCTGAAGTGAATCGGAATGCGGCATCATCTTCCCTGCACATGAGGAAGAAGTTCATCATTGATTTTGTAGAGTCGATCTGATAGGCGCGGATCAAAATGCCAATCCGATATTAAATCCTGCTTTTGGGAAGATTCCGACGTAGTCCAGTGCCGGGTATCGCCACTTCTCTTCTTCGCGCATTTCTGCGCAGTCCACGCAATCCGGGGGTATATAGCGTGCGCCATCGGTGTCAGATTCGACAAACCGTTGACCTGCGCCGCCGAACAGTTCGATCACAAGCTTTCTCCAGAAAGTTCGCTGAATGCCGATCACACCACCCAGGGCGTAAACTCGGTGCAGATCCTGATAGTGAAAATCCTCCAGGCGCGATTCTCCGGTGTCGGGGTTGCGGAACTCCCACGTGCTTGTGTAGGTGTCTTTATAACCAGTACCTTGTCCGAATGCGCCAATATAGAAGCCGAATGCATTTTCTTGTTTCGTGGATGAAAAGCTGGCGAATGGGATTATATAATAACGGTACTGCAGCTCAGCGCCAAGGCCTTCGAGTAAACGTTCTTCGTTTCTTCCTACCGGATATTCATTTCGCCATGTGGCGGAGACAAAAAGCTGAAAGCTGTTGCGTCGTTTGTGGTCAAAAATTTCCGTTCCCACTTTCGCTGTATTTTCGAGAAGATGCTGAGGCGAGAATTTGATCACAGTTCTCGCTGTCATCATTTTTGGAGGTTGCGCCTGGAGCGTGTAGGCCGTCAGGAGCATGATCGAAATAAAGATTTTCATCGTTTCTTCTTTATACGATCACTCCAAAAAAACGAATGCCGACCATAAGCTTTAGGGTGAATTCATAACCCGACGGCGATTTTTATGCCAATAACCGGGTAGATTCCTTCATATGCAGGGTGAAATATGTCGTAATTGATCTGGTCCGTGGGGTCTGTGCCGTCATAAACAACATCCGCAAACTTTATCCTCCGCCCAGGTAAATATCCATATAAAGTACGTCGAAAATCGTTCTTTGAAGGCCGATCGTGAATCCTGGTGTCACGCTCAGACGGTTTCTTTGGTTGTCTGAAACGAACTTTGACCCCAATATTCCTCTTCTCCTTTGAAGGTCTCACCTTTGACCAGAATGCTGTAATAGATTTCTTGTGAGGCATCTGGATTCCTGTTTGCCGGAGTTGAAAGCGGCAGGACGTATTTGCGGTACGCCAGCGTTAGAGAGCCACCACGGCCCTCGATGAAGTCTGTTTGCCCAGACCGGAAGCCTGCGCTAATTGGAATGCCCGTGCATAGTTCGTAGTGACAGTTTC
>DASPNN010000420.1:0-8389 GCA_035626495.1 Chryseosolibacter sp. | reverse complement strand
CACCTGCTATTGTAGTATCAGCGCTTTTCATATTTTTATGAATGGCTGCTGGCGACCAGGAAAAAAAAATGCTCCCTGTTAAGAACATCGGATTGATTTCCGGGATTGTATTCTTTGTTCTGATTCTTATCCTCGTTCCCGAAGACCTCATCGGATCGAACTCCAACCGCGTGCTTGCGGTCGCCGCGTTGGTGATTTTCTGGTGGGTTACAGAGGCGGTACCAATGCCGGTCACCGCATTGCTGCCGTTGCTGTTGTTCCCGTTCCTTGGTGTAATGACGGCACGTGAAGCCGCCGGACCCTATGCCGACCCCATCATCTTCCTTTTCATGGGCGGGTTCCTAATCGCGCTTGCGCTTGAAAAGCACAGGCTGCACGAACGCATTGCTCTGAACTTAATCTCCTTCACGGGCACATCTGGCAATCAAATCATCTTGGGTTTTATGATCGCAACGGCAGGGATAAGCATGTGGATCAGCAACACAGCTACAGCGATGATGATGCTGCCGATCGCGGCGGCGGTGGTCAATCTGTTGAAGGCAGATCCGCAGCAGCGACCGGAGGACTTATCAAAAAACGAAAAACAATTTGCATTGGGACTGATGCTTGCGGTAGGGTATTCGGCGACGCTCGGCGGGCTGGCCACCCCGATTGGCACACCACCGAATGTCGTGTTCAAAGGACTGCTGAATAATTTTTATCAGGAAGAGCTCGATTTTGTAACTTGGATGCTCGTCGGTGTACCGGTGATGATCGCATTGGTGCTGAGTACATACCTGATCATCACACGCATATTGTTTCCGAATCGTCTGCAGCATATCCAGGGTTCGCGCGAGCTGATTCGTGATAGGCTCCGCGAGTTGGGTCCTCTGCGTGCCGAAGAAAAGAAGGTGCTTGCGATTTTCTTTGCCACTTCGCTGATGTGGATATTTCAACAATATCTCAACCGGGCTGTGATCGGGCGCGAGGTTTTCACCGATACGAACATCGCCATGTGCGGCGGGCTGCTGATGTTTTTGGTTCCATCGGGAAAAGGTCAGCCGCTGCTGCAATGGAGCGACACAAGAAATCTGGCGTGGGGTATTCTGATTCTCTTTGGTGGAGGCCTGTGTCTGGCAAAAGCGCTAGAAGGCGCAGGCATGATCCAGTTTGTTGGCAACATGGTCGCGGCCAAAAGCGCCTATGGTCCGTGGCTGGTTTTCTTGCTGATCGTATCCAGCGTTATACTTTCGGAGTTCATGAGCAATGTTGCGCTTGTACAGATCTTCGTACCCGTGGTATTCGGGATTTCGGATGCGTTGGGCGTCAACCCCGTTTTGCTCGCGATGCCGGTAACCCTGAGTGCTAGCATTGGGTTCATGTTTCCTGTCGCGACGCCACCAAACGCCATCGTTTTCGCAAGCGGATACATACGGATCAAAGACATGATGCGGGCCGGGCTTTTACTCGACCTGGTCTCTGTGATCATTGTTCTATTAGCATCGATGACCCTGATCCGATGGGTGTATGGTTAAACCACCGAGCGTTGGCCGTCATTTCCGGCTATTGGTCCCTTAAATCTTCATAAATCCATAATTACCAAGCACTTTCGCTGCGAAATTTCGTTTTGATGGAATTGGCATAAGAATGTTATGTAGTGCTTAAATCTCAGCTTCTGTCGTGAAACGAAAAATTCTCGCCGCTTTTGTTTTGACCCTCATCGCGATCGGAATGGCCTTGACCATTGCGCATTTTTCATTCAATGAAATGATGGTGACGGTTGAACAGTTATCGGCACCCAACGAAAAACTGGTGAGTCTCAACAAGGTTTTCGAAGAAGTGACGATGCTCGATCAACAGCAACGTGCCGAAGCGATACGAAACCCCCAAAAACCCTATAAATACTTTCTCGACCAGACGGGATTTCTCCGGATGATGATCGATTCGCTGCAGATGCTTGAATGGGACAGTGTTCAACACGAACGGTTGGCTGCCCTGCCTGACATTCTCGACCAGCGAAATCAATTATTTGTTGCGTATCTCAAGGTCAAGGCGGAACTGGCGGATAACAAAGATTTCTCGAAGCAACTCGACACCCTCTCTGTCTTGCTCGAACAAGGGCATGCATTCACCGACAGCATCGTAACTACACAGCGACAAACCATTACACGGTATATTGCTCGTGATTCGGTGCAAGGCAAAACCCGCGACCGGGGTTTTTTGAAAAAAATCTTTGGCAAGAAAAAGGAGAAAATCGAGAAGGCACCTGTTCAGGTCAAAGAAGAGCTGAATGTTACAATTGATACGTTATCAATGGCTCATTCCGGACTTGATGTTGCAGACATCCAAAAACGTATGCGCGAGCTTGAGTCCGACCAGCGGATGCAACGCAAGCTGCTTCAGGAAAAGGAACTGGAACTCATTCATGCGAACAGCCTGTTCATTAACCAACTGCTCAACACCTTGCACGAAGTCGAGAATGAGGAATTGCGGCACATGCAATACGCAAACGACACAGCCGCCGAAGTGGTGAATGATGGAATTTCCCGGATGCACATCGTCATGTTGTCATTTTTTCTTGCAACGGCGTTGCTGGGGTATCTTATTCTCGTCGATATCAGTAAAAGTAATTACTATCGGATGCAGCTCGAAAAAGCGCGTGATCATGCTGAAGAGCTGACGAAAATAAAACAACGTTTTCTGGCGAACATGAGCCACGAGATTCGCACGCCACTGCAATCCATCATTGGTTTCGCTGAGCAGCTGAGACAAGAGCGCCTGCCCAATACCGAGGCGGTAGACGCCATCCATAGCTCATCGGAACATTTGTTGCAGATCGTGAATGAGGTGCTGGATTACAGCAGGATCTCATCTGGTAGTCTGACTCTTTCGCAAGAGCAATTCAAGCTTCTGGCTGTTGTAAAAGAGGTAGAGGCCGCGATGCGGATACAGGCGCAACGCAAAAAACTTGCATTCATCCTGGATACAGAAAAGGCGTACGCGCATGTTCTTGTGGGCGATTCATTTCGACTGCGCCAAATCCTTTATAATCTGATAGGGAACGCGATCAAGTTCACACATCAGGGATTTGTCAAACTCACGCTGCTGACATACGCGTCGGACAATGACGTGGAATGTGTCTTTGAAATAACCGACACCGGAATTGGTATGACGTCGGAAGAAATCGGCCGGATCTTCAATCAGTTCGAGCAGGCTAACCACCAAATCAGCAAGTCGTATGGGGGCACCGGCCTGGGGCTCAGTATCGTCAAGTCACTCGTCGAAGCCCAGCACGGCAAGCTTGAGGTCAGCAGCAGCCCGGGTGCAGGATCGATTTTCAAAGTCATCCTGCGTTTTGCAAAGGCTCAAATTACCGAAACACCAAACGGTGGCGACAATTTTGTTCGCCGCGATTCTTCCAGAACGAAGGTATTGCTCATCGATGATGATCCCATGATCATCAAACTTTGTTCGGTGATACTCACCAAAAACCGGATCCGTCATCAGACTTTTCAACACCCTCATAAACTAATTGAAAAGGAGGTAGACGACACGGTGACACATATTCTGATCGACATCCGGATGCCGGACATCAATGGCATCGAGCTTTGCCAGGCCCTTCATGACAAGTACCCGCCAACGACCCGCTTCATTGCCCTCACGGCGCATGTGCTCCCGGAACAGCGCGACGACTTGCTGCGGAAGGGATTCGACCAGGTCTTGCCAAAACCTTTCCATGAGAGGCAGCTGCTGCAATCCCTTCGGGTGCTTGAGGCAGTCGAGCCCGCAGCGCCTCACGACTTTGCCATCGTTCGGCAAATGACGATGGGCGATGAGGAGCTCTTTCAGTCGATCATGCAACAATTTGTGCAAGAGACCGCCGGAGATCTGGCGAAGGTCCAGGAATCCATAAAGACGCAGGACAGAGAAAAACTGCGTGAGCTTGTCCATAAGATGGCTGGCAGATTCGGGCAAATGGGGCTGAATATGCTCTCAGTACGCTATCACGACCTGGAAGTTGCGCTGGTAAAAGGCGACGCTATTGACTCCCTTTCGGGCGAGCTCAGCAGCGTGGTTCATGAAACAAGGTTGTTGCTGGATAGCATCCGGCAAACACAAAATGTATGACCTATTCGATGCCGTACTTTTCCATTTTCAGGTAGAGGGTTTTCCGGTCGATATTCAGAATTCTGGCCGCTTTGGATTTGTTGTACCGGACCTCCTGAAGCGTTTTGATGATCACCTCTTTTTCCTGCGCTTCCTGAAGCACTTTCAGATCGTATATCTGCGGAGCCGCTTCCTTAGGCGCCTGCGAATGGCGTACACCTTCGACCATTTCCACCGGAATCGCGTTCATATTTACCTCATCCGAAGTCGTCAGCAACACCGCACGCTTGACGACATTTTTCAACTCGCGAAGATTGCCCGGCCAGTCGTATTGCTGGAAGAGTCGTAAGACGTCTGGATGAAAAGAAAGCACCTTCCTGCCAAGCTCACGGTTGGCTTCGTTGCGGAAGAATTCGAGAAATTCATTGAAGTCCTGAAGGCGTTCTCTGAGTGCGGGCACTTTAAGCTTGAACTCGTTGAGGCGATGGTAAAGATCTTCGCGGAACTCTCCCTTTTTGACACTCTCAGAAAGATCATCATTTGTGGCGGTAATGATCCGCACATCGACTTTGATTTCCTTATTGCTGCCGATCGGCTGAATGATGCGTTCCTGGATTGCGCGCAGCAATTTCACCTGGACGTCATAAGAGAGATTTCCAACTTCATCGAGAAAGATGGTCCCTTTGTGTGCGGCCTCAAATTGACCGAGCTTGTCGACAACAGCGCCTGTAAAGGCCCCTTTGACATGGCCGAACAATTCGCTTCCTGCAAGCTCTTTCGATAACGCGCCACAGTCGACGGCGACGAAAGGGGCTTTGCTTCTTGGGCTGAGAATATGAATTGTCCTGGCAATGTTTTCTTTTCCCGTTCCGCTTTCACCTTCGATCAGCACTGACATGCCAGTGGGTGCGACGAGCCGGACGAAATCCTGTAATTCGCGCGCCTGACGGCTGGTTCCCAAAACGAAATTTCGCTGCTCGATGGACGGGGGCTGGTGTTCGATTTTCTTCTCGCGCTGAAGGGCCTGCTGCAAAACCATAAGGAGTTCCTCGGGGTTGACAGGCTTCGTAATGTATTCCAGCGCACCGGATTTGATTGCTTTGACCGCTGTGCGGATATCGTTAAAATTCGTCATGATGACCACAGGGGTATCGGGATTTGCTTTCTTGATCTCTGTCAGGATCTCCATTCCGGTCGCGTCCGGAAGCCTGTAATCGAGCAGGACCATATCGAAGCCCTGGCTGTTAAATGTTTTAAGGCCATCCTTCCCCTTGCTTTCCACTTTGACCTTATGACCATGCTTGCCGAGAAATCCTTCCAGTATCCGTGTGAAGGTAAGATCGTCTTCTATCAGTAAAATAGCCGCCATATGCGCCTGAAAAATAAAAAGAAAAGCCGGATATATTCCAGCTTTTCTTTTTCACGCGTGATATTCACTTTAAAATGAATACCCCAAATTATTTCTGGTCATCTTCCATTCCTTCATCTTCGAGTTTCTTGCCGTCTTTGTCAAATCTTACGGTCTTGGTTTGCGCGCCGTTCTTCAATTCGACAATGTAGACTTCCTGGCCGGCAGATGCAACATCACCGGTATTGCCACTCACGGCAGTCGTATCGGTGGGAGTTCCGCCGCTTACATTCGCGTCAGACGACGATTCCATTTTGTAAGCTGAATTAACCAACCAGCCGCGGTATTCCTGGCTTTCGAGCGAGCTCTTGACTGCATCGGGCAGATCCTGCGACTTGATCTTGACTCTTCCCTGATCCTGGGTCGGCGACTCGGCCGGCGACTGTGTTGAAGTCGGATCCGTCGGAGAAGGTGTGGAAGTGGTATCTTGAGCGTTCACTACAACAACAGCACCAAAAAACATACAAAGGGCGAACACTAATTTTTTCATGATAGACTTTTATTTTAATTGAACATAATTGTTTGTCGCCCGTGCAGAGTTGAATGTTGTGCCAGCCCCTGAGCTGGGAATACAATCTGTTGCATTTCAATAATTTGGCATGTCCTCGTTCGCGCGGCCATTGAGAAGCTGTAGAATCATTCTACAGACGTGTTGACAAAAATCCTCTGCCAACGCGCGAGATTTTTGACTGCAAAGCGATTTAGCCGGTTGCTCGCCGGCCGGGAATTCTGGCAAGCGGGTGTAAAAAAAAAGGCCGGTTCGAGTGCCGGCCATGAGTTGTAGCGCAGATATCGACATCTAAACGTCTCGCTTCATCTTTCTTTCTTCGATCAGATATGCAACGCCCAGCCCAAGCCCTCCAAAAATAAAAAGCATTGAAAAGTATGCAACCTCTTCCATGTCGAAGGTCCGGTCCAGAAAATAACCCAGAAGAAAACCGATACCGATACCGATCAGCAGGAGTGAAAAACGCAGGGTAACCGAAAAATTCGCTTCTTTCCGGGTGAATAATTCCGGCGTAACACCTTTTTCGATCATCGCCATGCGCTCCTGATTCTGATAACGGCGAAGATAAATGATCATTACAAACGCGCCGATTACACTGACGATCGGTATCATGATTGCGATAAATGCAACTTCCATAAGATTTTGTTTTAAATGTTACTGCTTTGACGCTGGCCAAGCGGACTGCGTTACATGGTTTTTTTAAAAAGAATAGGGATCAAAGCTGTAACTTGAAAATGTTACGGTGCGTCAAAACCCCCACAATGGCGAACGATCCCGAATATGCGTTAATCGACAGGATCCTGGCGGGCGAAACCAATCTGTATTCGGAATTAGTAGACCGGTACAAGAGGTACGTATTTACGATCGCCCTGAAAGTCGTGATAACCCGACCCGAGGCCGAGGAAGCGGCCCAGGATGTATTTATCAAAGCGTTTCAAGGCCTGAAGCGCTTTAACAGGCAGTCGAAATTTTCAACATGGATTTACCGCATTGCCTTTAACACCGCGATCAGCTATAAACGAAAGCAACGTTTCCAATATCAAAGTATTGAGAATTCCAATATCGGCGGGTCCGAAAAGCACGACGAATCGCTGGAAAAAACGGATCGGCACAAGTATCTGAATGCTGCCATGAGCAGACTTACCGCGGCTGACCGGATCGCCCTCACACTTTTTTACCTCGATGAGCTTTCCCTCGAGGAGATCGCCGCCGTCACAGGTATGCAGGCGAATACCGTCAAGGTCCGGATACACCGCGCACGTTTGCGGGTGGCAACGGAATTAAAAACGATCTTAAATGAAGAGGCATTAACGTTATGATCATGAAGATCACCGAAAAACAACAAATGCAGCTGCTCGATTATCTCGACGGCGCGATGGGCGACCACGAAAGGGCAGCATTCGAGCAGCGGCTGCGCACGACCCCTGAGCTGGCAGCGTTCTGCCGTGAGCTTCAAGCTGCGGAAGCATCGGCGCGGGCCGACGGATTACAGACGCCCTCGCGTAACTTCACCGCGATTGTGATGGCCAACCTCCATCGCAATACTGCGAGACCCACACCGTCGGTTTATAACAGCCTGCTGTTGGTCGGCGGGATCCTGGTGCTGGTCGCGCTATCCGCTATACTTCTGTCAACAGGAATATTTGATCAATCCGCGACTATTGAGATTCAACACCCCGAGATCGTAAAGGAATATCTGAAGGCACCGCTGCCATCCATTGGCGTCGATGGCAAGGTCGTCGTTAACATTATCATTTTCCTCAACCTGGCAATTGCCCTGATCGTACTGGACCGTTCGGTACTGAAGCCATTTTTCCAGCGGCGCGTCGGGCCTGGCATATAAATCCTATCTGAGCGTCACGGCTTGTGATTTGGATTATTTTGGTATCTTCAGGCGACCGTCATTTCGCCTGAAGAATGGAACAGAAGTCCAACACCGCCTTTCAGAATGCCATCGTTGCCGCGCTGGGCGGATTTCTCTTTGGTTTCGACACCGCCGTGATTTCCGGCGTTGAAAAATCGATCCAAACACTCTGGTCGCTGGACAAGTATGCGCATGGTTTTACAGTAGCCTCTGCGTTAATAGGCACCGTCATTGGTGCATTGGTAGCTGGCGTGCCGGCGGAGAAGTACGGGCGCAAGAAAATTTTGCAGGCTATTGGTTTGTTGTATCTGGTGACTTCGCTGGTTACAGCTTTAACGCCTTCGTGGATGCCGTTTGTGATTTTCCGGTTTCTGGGGGGCGTGGGGGTGGGAGCCTCTTCAGTCGTCGGACCAATGTACATCTCGGAAATTTCTCCGGCCCATCGTCGCGGAAGGCTTGTGGCATTGTTCCAATTCAATGTGGTAACCGGAATACTGCTCGCGTTCATTTCGAATTATCTTTT
>DASPNN010000419.1:0-3066 GCA_035626495.1 Chryseosolibacter sp. | reverse complement strand
CCGATCAGAGCAATACGGCGATTATTTACAACGACACGTACTTTTTTAAATTCTACCGCAAGTTGGAAAAGGAGATCAATCCCGATCTCGAGATCGTCCGCTTTCTGTCGGAACATACGACTTTTAAAAACAGTCCCCGGTATGCGGGCAGCGTCGAATACCGAGACGTCGATGGTAAGATTATCGTATTCGGATTGCTGCAGGAAAAAGTCGACAATCAGGGCGAGGCGTGGGGAATGTCGGTTGATTCGGTTGGCCGGTATTTTGAACGCGTCATTACCAGGTCCAAAGGTTTGAAATTACCCAGGCTGATCAACAAACATGCTATACGCTTTGAAGAAGCTCCGGAGCTGATCCAGGAGTTTATCGGTACCGGGTTTTACGAAAGGGTGGTCAGGCTCGGACAACGAACGGCCGAAATGCACATGGCGCTCGCGTCGGACTCCAGTAACCCCGCATTTGCTCCTGAGGCTTTTACCGCCAACTACCAGAGGTCGCTGTATTCGTCGCTGAGAAAGTTGTTAAGAGACCGGTTCAGTCTGCTTGAAAATTCACTGCCCAAGCTTGCGGCAGACATTCAGGTCTTTGCCAAAAAAGTACTTGCCCTTGAGGATACGATCCTTGAAAGCTTTACCGAGGTGTACCAGCGGAAAATGACCGCCACCAAAACCCGCATACACGGCGATTTCCATCTGGGACAGGTCCTGTTTACCGGCAAAGACTTCGTGATCATTGATTTTGAAGGTGAACCAGGTTTTTCCTTTAGCGAACGGCGTTTGAAAAAAAATCCGATGAAGGACGTGGCCGGAATGATGCGGTCGTTTCATTATGCCGCTTTCGGTAAACTCTTGTTGAATGAAAATTACCGGGACCGTGATATGGACCTTCTCGAGCAAGCAGCCGAACAGTGGCAACACTATGTCAGCCGGTTTTATCTGGGGGCCTACATGGAACGTATGGGCATGGGCACAAAACTTTCCGATGATCATGATGTCCTGATTCGGACGTTCCTGATTGAAAAGGCAATCTACGAGTTGGGGTATGAGCTGAACGGCCGCCCAGACTGGACGATTATACCTTTGCGGGGGATTTATTACCACGTAAATCGCTACATTCAGGAGCGCGACGAAAGAAAAAAAAGCTGAAACAAAAAATCGATTTCCGGGATTCTAAAACGAAATCAAAATGGCAAAGAAATCAGACAAGGACGTTAGTACGCTTGAGAACTTCAGCCTGCTGACGGATTTTGACATACACTTATTCAAGCAGGGAAAACATTACAAACTTTATGAGAAGCTCGGATCACACTTTGTCCGCAACAAAGAAGTGGAGGGCACCTACTTTGCAGTTTGGGCCCCGAACGCAAGGTCGGTATCGGTGATCGGAAATTTCAACCAATGGAACAACGCCAGCCACAAACTCGGTCCGCGCTGGGATGAGTCCGGCATCTGGGAGGGATTTTTTCCCGATGTCAGGCACGGTGAGATTTACAAATACGCGATACATTCCAACACCGGAGAGTTCCTGGAAAAGGCAGACCCGTTTGCGGGCTACGCGGAAGTCCCTCCGAAAACTGCGTCGATTGTGTGGGAGCCGAAGTATCAATGGAAGGACGACCAATGGCTCGCCACCCGGAAAAACAACGCCGGTAAACCCCAACCGTATTCGGTTTACGAAGTGCACCTGGGGTCGTGGAAGAAAAAATATGACGACGGGGGCCGCTCCCTGCATTATTCGGAGCTTGCCAACGAGATGGTGCAATATGTGAAGGACCTTGGCTTCACACACGTGGAATTTCTCCCGGTCATGGAACATCCGTTTTTCGGCTCGTGGGGCTACCAGGTAACCGGATACTTCGCCCCAAGCGCGCGCTATGGCAGCCCTGAGGATTTCATGTACCTGGTCGACGCATTTCACCGGGCAGGTATCGGCGTGATTCTCGACTGGGTTCCGTCTCACTTTCCGGGCGATGCGCACGGATTGTATAAATTCGATGGCACACACCTCTACGAGCATGCGGACCCGCGCAAAGGCTTTCACCCGGATTGGAGCAGCTACATTTTTAACTACGGCCGGAACGAGGTGAGGTCATTTCTGATCAGCAATGCGGTGTACTGGATCGAGAGGTATCATGCCGACGGCCTGCGTGTCGATGCGGTTGCCTCGATGCTTTATCTCGACTACTCGAGGAAAGCGGGAGAGTGGGTCCCAAATCAACACGGAGGAAATGAAAACCTGGATGCGATTTCGTTCCTGAAGGAAATGAATGAGGTGGTCTACGGCGCATTCCCGGACGTGATTACCATAGCCGAGGAATCCACCTCGTGGACCGGTGTGTCGCGGCCGACTTATCTGGGAGGACTGGGTTTTGGTCAAAAGTGGATGATGGGATGGATGCACGATACGCTTTCGTATTTTAAGAAAGATCCGGTATACCGAAAGCATCATCAAAACGAGATCACATTCAGCATTATGTATGCCTTCACCGAGAACTTTATGCTCCCGCTCTCCCACGACGAGGTCGTTCATGGAAAAGGTTCCTTGCTCGGACGAATGCCGGGCGACGAATGGCAGCGTTTTGCCAACTTGCGTTGCCTTTTTGCCTATATGTTTGCACACCCCGGGACAAAACTGCTCTTTATGGGGGCGGAGTTTGGGCAATCATCGGAGTGGAGTCACGATCACGGGCTGGATTGGCATATACAGCAGTACCCCCTTCACCAGGGAATTCAGCTTGTAATCAGGGACCTGAATGCTTTTTACAAAAAGGAGAAGGCGTTGTATCAATATGGGTTCGAGCATAGGGGCTTTCAATGGATCGACTACGGCGATCGCGAAAACAGCGTCATCGCTTTCCAACGCCAGGGCGACACCAAAGAGGACCTTTTGATCGTGGTATGCAATTTTACACCGGAGGTCAGATACCATTATCGCGTCGGCGTACCATACCGCGGCGTCTGGAAAGAAGTGTTCAACTCAGACGACTCGAAGTACCAGGGCAGTGGCGTTCTCAACGTCGGCTTGCTCACAACCTCCCCGGTAAAATACCATGGCGGCGATTACTCA
>DASPNN010000418.1:0-5530 GCA_035626495.1 Chryseosolibacter sp. | reverse complement strand
CGTGCCATCCGGATGGACGTATAGAAAAGCACCGGGCAGGCGACCTGTACGACCTGATTGCCACCAGGTTTGTTGCTGTGAACCCGGCCGGAGAGTGGAATCAGGCGCGCATCATTGCGAATAAAGGCAAATACGAATTCTGGCTGAACGGCTATCAGCTTGTGTCCTTCGACATGACATCCGAAAACTGGAAGGAACTTGTGAAGAATAGTAAATTTGTAGACATGCCGGACTTCGGCAAATCAACAAAAGGACGAATCGCGCTACAAGACCACGGAGACCAGGTCTGGTACCGCAACATTAAAATCAGGGAACTGAAATAATTGCACAGACAATCCGGAATGATCAGTTCCGGATTTTTAATTCGGAGTATGAGACGCTACATCACATTTTTGATCTTATTACCCTTGGTATTCTCCTGCAAAAAGGAGAATAACAGGGTGCTTGTCTTTTCCAAAACCAAAGGATACAGGCACGAATCGATCACGGAGGGCAAAATTGCGCTCATCGAGCTCGGCAAGCAAAAGGGCTTTGAGGTCGATACGACTGAAAATTCAACATTGTTCACGGACGACAACCTCCAGAGGTATGGCGCCGTCGTTTTTTTAAGCACAACGATGGATGTGCTCAATCCCGTTGAACAGTCGGCATTCAAGCGATTCATCGAGGCTGGCGGAGGATTCGTTGGGATCCACGCCGCGGCCGATACCGAATACGAATGGCCATGGTATGGGAAGCTCGTTGGCGCTTATTTTAAAAGCCACCCCAAGATCCAGGAAGCGCGGATCCGGAAAGTTCAACCTTTCGGAAATAGCAACCTGCCCGACACCTGGACCCGTACCGACGAATGGTATAACTACAAAAGCATTTCCGACGACATCACGGTGATCTTTGAGCTTGACGAATCTTCGTACCAGGGCGGCGACAACGGAGAACACCACCCGATCGCGTGGTATCATGAATACGAAGGCGGCCGCGCATTTTATACCGGCTTGGGTCACACCAAGGAAAGCTACAAGGATCAGCAGTTTCTCGACCACCTGTTTGACGGTATCCAATACGCGATCGGAGAGGGATCTCTCGATTACGACAAGGCGAAATCAAAATTGGTCCCGGAGGAAAACCGGTTCACGAAAACGGTGCTTGACTTCAACCTGGACGAGCCGACAGAGATGGCAATCCTGCCGGATGGAAGAATCCTCTTTGTGGAGCGAAAAGGGAATGTGAAACTTTACACACCCTCCGACGGAAAAGTTTCCGTCGTCGATACCTTCAACGTCTGGACCAAATACGAAGACGGTGTTATCGGTATTACCGCGGACCCGAGCTTTTCACAGACAGGATGGATCTATGTGTTCTACTCTCATCCGGAACGCTCGTCCAACGTGCTGTCGCGCTTTGTGTTCAAGGATAACAAAATTGACATGGGTTCTGAGGTCGAGCTGCTGGAAGTCCCCGTACAACGAGAGACTTGCTGCCATACCGGTGGATCCCTGACCTTCGGTCCCGGTGGCAACCTGTTTATTTCTACGGGGGATAATACCAGCCCATTTGAATCCGACGGTTTCAGCCCTTCCGACCAACGACCCGGCCGGGCCCCGTTCGATGCACAGAAATCTTCTTCAAATACAAATGACCTCCGGGGCAAAATCCTGAGGATTCACCCGGAATCCGACGGGACATACACGATCCCGGACGGCAACCTGTTCAAGAAAGGTGAACCCAATACGCGTCCAGAGATTTATGTCATGGGCTGCCGTAACCCATACCGGATTGCCGTCGATTCACGGACTGGCTATCTGTATTGGGGCGAAGTCGGTCCCGATGCGGGTGACAGCGATTCCCTGCGGGGTCCCCGCGGCTACGATGAGGTGAACCAGGCCAAGAAAGCCGGCTTCTTCGGGTGGCCGTATTTTGTCGGTAACAATTATAACTATGCCCGGTACGATTTCGCCGCGAAGTCCGCGGGTCCGAAATGGGATCCAAAGGCGCCGGTAAATGAATCGCCGAACAACACAGGCAAGCGTGAGCTGCCGCCGGCCACCCCGGCATTCATCTGGTACCCGTATGCGCGATCGGACGAGTTTCCGATGGTCAAAGAAGGCGGGCGAAATGCGATGGCGGGTCCCATCTACTACAGCGAGAACTACGAAGGTGTCCAAACCGCTTTCCCGGATTATTTCGACGGCAAGGTGCTCATTTACGACTGGATGCGTAATTGGATGTTCCTGGTGACAACCGATGACAATGGAAACATCAAAGACATCGAGCCTTTTATGCCCAATACGAAATTCAACAACATCATGGACCTGGCTTACGGCCCGGATGGAAAACTGTACATGCTTGAGTACGGAACAGCGTGGTTCAAGCAGAACCTGGATGCCAGACTGGTCCGCATTGACTACAACGGCGGCAATCGGCCACCCGTGGCGATGCTGGCAGCCGACCGATACAATGGCAGTCTTCCACTTGCCGTGAAATTCTCGGCCCAGGGAACAAACGACCCCGATGGAGACAAGATGAAGTTCGAGCTTGTTGCCGATGGCAAGACCTACCGGTCAGACGACGGAAATTTCGCCGTGACGTTCGACAAGGCGGGTGTCTACAATGTGGAATTTAAAGCCACGGACGATGGAGGCGCAAGCCATTCCGCGAAACTCCAGATAACGGCCGGCAACGAACCCCCGGTGGTAAAAGGAGAGATCTCCGCCGGAAATAAGATGTTCTATTTCCCTGGCACCCCGGTCAGGTATGCCGTATCGGCTACCGACAAGGAGGATGGATCCACCTCCGACGGCACCATAAGTGCCGATGCGGTGACCGTGACCTTCGATTACCTCAAGGGCTTCGACGTGACGGCTATTGCACAGGGGCACCAGCGCGGTCCGATCGAACTGCCTGGCAAATCATTGATGGACAAAAGTGATTGTAAATCCTGTCACCTGATCGACCAAAAATCGGCAGGCCCTTCTTATCGCGACATTGCTGGGAAATACAAAGGACAGCGGGGTGCTGGCGATCAGCTCGCGGCCAAGATCGTCAAAGGAGGTGGAGGCGTATGGGGCACGACAGAAATGTCCGCACATCCGCAAATCAGCGTGGAAGACGCCAAGCAGATGGTGGACTATATTATGTCCCTGGGCGACGAGAAACCGCAGGTGAAACTTCCCCTGACCGGATCGGTAACGCCCGGTGCAGAGGAAGAGGGAGCCTACCTGCTGACCGCCACTTATTTTGACAAAGGAGCTGAAAATGTTCCACCCGCCGCATCTAGCCACACCGTTGCATTGCGCGCTCCAACCTTGAAGGCTGACGCGGCAACCGAACTCAACGGCGTGCGCCTGATTCGCTACCAGGGAAATGTGGGACTCGAGAATGTGCGCCATAATACCTCGGCGGCATTTCGCGATCTGGATCTTACCGGGGTAAAGAAAATTAGTATTACCACCTTCAACCGGCCGGAAGAAAATGTCGGCGGTGCCATCGAAGTCAGACTGGATTCGCGCGAGGGCAAACTTCTTGGCACAATCAAGGCAAATAAACCACAGATGGGCTCCTCCACCATTAACGTCAGCGGACTGGATGGAACCCATCACCTGTACCTCGTATTTACAAATCCTGCCGCCGGGGACAAGACGCTGTTTTATTTTGTGAACATGAAGCTTTCAAACCGATAACTTACAGACATCACCATGAAAAGAAGAGAATTTGTTAAAACGTCCGCCTTTGCTGTAGCCGGGTTAATGTCCATGTCGACCATGACGCTGGCTGGAAAGGCAAAAAAGAATGTTGGTCTGCAGATCTATACACTGAGAGACTCGATCTTCAAAGACCCGAAGGGAGTATTGAAAAAAGTCGCTGAGTTCGGTTATAAGGAGCTCGAGACTTTCGCCTACAACGACGGCAAGATCTTCGGCATGCCGTTTGGCGAATTCGCGGATTATGTCAACGGGTTGGGTATGGAGGTATGCAGCGGACATTACGGACTTGATCTGGCAAAAGGCGATAAGTGGGAACAGGCAGTAACGGATGCCAAGTCGATCGGGCAAAAATATATGGTCGTTCCGTATATCCAGGATACGGAAAGAAAATCGATCGATGACTACAAGAAGATCTGCGCCAGTCTCAACAAGGCAGGAGAAGTGTGCACACGGAACGGCATACGCTTCGGATATCATAACCACGCCTTCGAGTTCGACACGCTCGACGGGCAGATACCGTTTGATGTGATGTTGGCCGAACTCGATCCGAAGCATGTAGGAATGGAAATGGATATTTACTGGGTTGTAAGAGCGGGAAAAGACCCGATACAATATTTTGAAAAATATCCGGGACGATTTGAACAATGGCACGTCAAGGATATGGACAAGAATAATAAAGACCGCAATGCCGATGTCGGTACTGGGGCGATCGACTTTAAACCCATCTTCGCGAAAGCCAAGCTGTCCGGAATGAAACATTATTACGTCGAACAGGAATCCTACCCGGGTGATCCGATCGACAGCGTAGCGGCCAGTATTAAAAACCTCAAAGCGATACTTTAATCGTTCCTGAAATTGTGGATGCCGGATTCGTTCGGCATCTGTGTTTTTTTATCCACGTTTTGTGAAAAGAATTCTAATTTTTATTCTCTGTATTGTCGTCATTACGCAAGTGTCCGCCCAGAAGCTGACCCAGGCTGTGACGGGCCGAGTCACCGACCGAACGACAGGCGCAGTGCTTGCGGGTGCCGGAATCAAGCTGAGTGGAGCCACTGGCGAGTTTACAGCCGTTGCCAGCGAGCAGGGTATATTTACCGTATCGGCCCCCCTGGGACGTTATCGGCTCACCGTGACATTCACCGGCTACCAGCCCGTGCACGACGAGGTGCTGCTCATCGCCGCCAGGCAGTCCGTTGTGAATGCCCTGCTTGAACGCGGAGAGACCGTGTTGGAAACAGTCGAAGTGCAAAGTGCCACAGGCGTTGACGAAATCCCGGGCCTTCAGTCTTTGTCCATCGAGAAGACGTTGCGAATGCCAGCGAATTTTTTTGATCCGGTGCGGGTCGTCACGTCCTATCCAGCTGTGGTTGCCGCCAATGACCAGGCGAATGCGATCATTGTCCGGGGTAACTCTCCCAACAGTCTTGCATGGAGACTCAATGGTTTGAACATTGTGAATCCCAATCACCTGTCGAATGCCGGAACTTTAAGCGACCGGCCGGCGGCAAATGGGGGCGGCGTCAATATCGTCAGCGCGCAGATGCTTGAGCGCACAGACTTTTTTTTCGGGGCCATGCCCGCAAATTATGGCAACGCCCTGGCGGGAATTATCGACATGCAGTTCCGCGACGGCAACCGGAGTGATCATAATTTCACCGGCCAGGCGAGCCTCATAGGACTCGACTTTGCAGCCGAAGGACCCCTGACGAAAAGCGGAAACAACTCTTTTCTCGCAAATTACAGGTACTCTACCGTAGGGGTACTGTCCGCGGCGGGCGTGGATTTCGGTGGCGAGCGGATCACCTTCCACGACTTTTCATTCCATGGAA
>DASPNN010000417.1:0-5615 GCA_035626495.1 Chryseosolibacter sp. | reverse complement strand
CAGGACACTCCGAAGAAAAAGTTTGACTACGCAAGTCGGAGAGAGATCAAAAACCTTGAACTGATGTTTATCTGCTTCGCGATCGGAATCGCGATGCTCATCAACCGATACGGGATGGACCGTGTGGAAGAAATGGGGGTGTGGTTTTTTGTCCGCCTCTTTATTTCTATCGCCGGCGGTACTCTGGTGGGTTACATTGCCTTCCTCATCCTGGAATATTACTACCCGACGCAGCTGGATAAGAAGCTGAGGGCTTGGCGTTATGCGCCGCGTGTTAACCCTAAAACGGGCAACAAGATGCGGTTACTTGCCGAACACGAAGAGGATGTACACCTTGAAGCGGGTATGAAAGCGGAAGAAGATGTCTTCTCGATCGATTATGATGTGTGGATGGATGAAAAAACCCGCGATGTTATCATTGAAAAATACCCAGGCCACCTGACGGCCCTCAAATGCGGAAACTGTGGCTTCCATACCTTGAAAGTGGTGCGGGAAGAAATTACCCAGCAGCCAACCGCTACTGCGCCCGGCGAGCTGATCAAACACTACGAATGTTCTTATTGCAAATCCGTGCGGGCGACTGCCTTCAAGATCTCCAACATGGAAGCCGACGATTACAAGAATGAAACGGTCGCTGCGGAAAAGAACAAAGACGTGGTCCTTATTAAAGTGGAGATCCGATCCGCGGCCGGTGGATCTAAGTTCTACGAGTTTGGCAACCTGATGCAGGCACAAAAATTCCTCTCTGAGATCAGCGAAGAATAGCGGGCGGATCCGGCATTGATTTTGGTATACAATTTTACCAGCCAACTTTCTGGTAAAGTTTTTCGTTTGTGTTGTATTAGACAAAAAATTATGAAGGGTTTATTGATCGCGCTTTTTGCGGGACTGGTTGCTTTGCAGTCTTTAGCATTCTCACCACAGGACACCACCGAACTCAAAGCAAAACCGGTTTATGGGAAAGAGGCAAAAGTTATCGCCTACATCCTGGATAACAATCACTATCGTAAAATAAGGCTCAACGACTCTCTTTCGTCCGTCATTCTGGATGAGTATATCCGGAATCTCGATAACAGTAAAACATATTTTACCGCCAGCGACCTTACTTCCTTTGAAAAATACCGTTACCAGATCGACGACCTGACCCAGGCCGAAAACGTCGATGTCGCTTACGAGATATATGCGGTGTTCAAGAAACGTTTTGATGAACGTATGAACTATGTGCTCGAAAAGCTCGTGCCCCAAACATTCGACTTTTCCGTTGAAGAGTATTATGAAACCGACCGGGACAAGGAACCGTGGTCCAAAAACGAGTCGGAATTGAATGAGATCTGGAGAAAGATCATTAAGAGCCAGGCGCTCAGCCTCAAGCTCGCCGGAAAACAGCCAGCCGAGATTTCGAAGACCTTGAAGGAACGGTATGAGCGACTTGTGAAGTCCTACACCCGGGATGTGAATTCGGAGGACATTTTCGGGATCTACATGAACACGATCACCGAGGCGTATGATCCGCACACGAATTATTTTTCACCAGCTGCAGCTGACCGCTTTAAGCAAAGCATCAGCCTTTCCCTGGAGGGTATCGGTGCCAGACTGCAAACCGACAATGACTATACGAAGGTCGTAGAGGTTCTGCCGGGAGGCCCCGCTGAAAAGAGCGGACTCATCAAGATCAACGACCGCATCGTGGGTGTCGGCCAGGGCGAAAACGGCGAGATTGTCGATGTCATCGGATGGAGAATTGACGATGTAGTCAAGCTCATTAAGGGGCCAAAGGGCACCAAGGTACGACTGCATGTATTGAGTGGAGAGACCGGCGTCAATGGCGCTCCCAAGGAGATCATCCTTACACGGGACAAGATTAAGCTCGAAGACCAGCAAGCGAAGAAAGAGCTGATCCGTTACCAGAAGGATGGCAAAGACCTGAAACTTGGTGTGATCACGCTCCCAAGCTTTTACATGGATTTCGAAGCCTACCAGAAAGGCGATCCGAACTACAACAGCACGACCCGCGACGTTCAAAAGCTGATCAAAGAACTTCAGACCGAAGGGATCGACGGCCTTGTCCTGGACCTTAGAAATAACGGCGGCGGGTCTCTCGCCGAGGCAATTGACCTGACGGGTATCTTCATCAAACACGGCCCGGTCGTGCAGGTCAAGAATTCCGCCAACAAGATCGAGGTTGGCGCCGATGACGACCCGAGCATTGTTTACAACGGGCCACTTGTCGTTTTGACCAACCGTTTCAGCGCCTCCGCTTCCGAAATTTTCGCCGGAGCCATACAGGATTATCACCGGGGTGTCGTGGTCGGTGAGTCGACGTACGGTAAAGGCACCGTTCAAACGGTTATCGACCTTGATCGTTTTATCAACGACCCCTCAAACGAAGTCGGACAATTGAAATTGACCTTCCAGAAATTTTATCGCGTGACGGGAAGCAGCACCCAGCATAAAGGCGTGACCCCGGATATTAAATTGCCGACCGCGCTGGATCCGGAACAGTTCGGAGAAAGCTCGAGCAAGAGTGCCTTGCCTTGGGATGAAATCCGCGGTACGCTCTATCAGAAAACTCCGGTAATCAATTCCAAAGTAATCGCAACTTTGAACAAGTCTTATGCCGACCGGCTAAAAAATGATATGGTATTGAGCCGCTTCGTCGACGAAACGGAAGAAGCCAAAAAGAATTTTCAGGATACCCGCATCTCATTGAATGAAGCCGCGCGCAAGAAGGAGATTGAAGAGGCTGAAAAGAAAACTGCGGCGAAAAAAATGAATACGAAGTTGCCCGACAAAGAGGCACCAAGATCAAGTGACCTGACCGAAATCAACGACGAGTATCTGCGTGAAGGTTTGTTTGTGCTCGGTGACTTGATCACCTCCAAGATCGGCTAACAAGATCTCAGTCTTCAATGACGGATGGTTCACGGAATATTTCCGTGAACCATTTTCTTTTGCGGCCAGCCAAAAGTTTTATAGTGTTATTTCTTCATTATTAGTTATTTTGGAGCCGTTGTCTAACCATGAGTGAAGAACTACTCAAAGCCATTATTCAGCTTTTTGCAATCGTCGCAAGAGAGCGCATTACAGAGGAGGAGCGTGGCAATGTCAAGGAATTTCTGAGCGTGCATCTCAACCGCGAGGCCACCGCGTTTTATCTCAAACTTTTCGACCAGCTCACCCATACTCATAAGATTGAAAGTCCGCAGGACCTCAGCAGCCTCGATGAAGACACACAGCAATTCGTCGATGACTGGGCCAAGATCATGCAGATCGTCAAACAGGTGAACCAGGCCCTCACGATGCAGCAAAAACTTGTGCTTGTAGTGAAGATCATCGAGCTGGTAGCTTCGGAAAGCATCTCCGACCGGCAAGGCAATTTGATCTTTTACATAGGGCAGGCGCTGAAAATTCCCAAACACGACATGCAAGCGCTGCAGAACTTTGTCACCGGGCAGGACATCGATGAGCTTGCTTCGCGGCATGTGCTGATCATCGATGAAGGATCCGATGAAAACCCTTATCCGGGTCCGCGCATTGTCGAAAAGAACCTGACTGGCCTTATTGCGATACTGCGTTTGCCCGACGCGGAAACATACTTCATCAAATACCTTGGCATCACGACCTTGTACCTGAACAGCGTGTTGCTTAAAAGCCGCAAAGTTGACATCTTTCCCACCGGCAGCACCATCCGTGGCGACAAGATCGAGTCGATTTACTACAGCGATGTTGTCGGGAAATTTCTGACAGGGGAAATACAGTCGCGGATAACCTTTACGGCCGACCACTTGTTTTATCATTTCAAAAGTGGCCGGGCTGGTTTGCAGAATATCAACATCGCCGAGCAGGGCGGCAAGCTGATCGGTATTATGGGGTCGAGCGGATCGGGCAAATCGACGCTGCTCAATGTCCTGAACGGAACCGAAAAGCCTTCCAGTGGGCGGGTGCTGATCAATGGTATCGACATCCACGAACATCCCAATCGCGTTCATGGGATCATCGGTTACATCCCGCAGGACGACTTGCTGATCGAGGACCTGACCGTTTTTGAAAACCTGTTCTTCGCCGCCCGGCTCTGCTTCGGCCACTATACAAAAGAACAGATCGTCAAGCTCGTTGAACAGACGCTGCTGAACCTTGGACTTTCGGAGATTAGGAATCTAAGGGTAGGCTCACCGTTGCAAAAAACAATCAGCGGTGGCCAGCGTAAAAGACTCAACATCGGGCTGGAACTTTTGCGCGAGCCGGCGATCCTGTTTGTCGACGAGCCTACTTCGGGGTTATCGTCGCGCGATTCAGAAAATATCATGGACCTGCTGAAAGAATTATCGCTGCGCGGGAAAATGGTTTTCGTTGTCATTCACCAGCCGTCGTCTGACATTTTCAAGATGTTCGACACGCTCATAATCACAGACTCCGGTGGATTTCAGATCTATTATGGCAACCCGGTGGAGGCGGTCATTTACTTCCGGGATGTCATCAATGCAGCCAACAAAAGTCAGGGTGCTTGCCCGGAGTGCGGGAATATCAATCCCGAACAGGTCTTCAGCATCATCGAGACCAAGGTCGTCAATGAATATGGCCGGCTGACGAATACGCGGAAAATCTCTCCCGGTCAATGGTACCAATACTTCAAGCAGCGCATCAAGGTTCCTAAAATTCAGCACGTTCAGGAGCAGCTTCCTGTGGTGCAGGAAATACCGGGGTGGGTGCAACAAGTTGCCATTTTCATCAAACGGGATGTTTTGGCCAAGATCGCAAACAAACAATACCTCTACATCAATCTTTTCGAGGCCCCTGTGCTGGCTTTCTTTATCGCTTTCATGGTTAAGTATTACAATGTGCTGGGCGTTGAAGAAGTGAAATACAGTTTTTTCAAAAATCAGAACATTCCTGTATTTTTTTTTATGAGCGTGGTGGTCGGGCTCTTCTTTGGCCTGATCCTAAGTGCTGAAGAGATCTTCCGCGACCGAAAGATTCTAAAGCGCGAACAGTTTCTTCACCTGAGCCGCAGCAGCTACCTTATCTCGAAAGTCACCGTGTTGTTTTTTATCTCCGCGATTCAGACAGTTCTTTTCATCCTGGTGGCGAACTATATCCTGGAGATACCATTCACCGAAGTGCGTTATTGCCTGGTCTTGTTCACGGTCACCTGCTTTGCAAATATGCTCGGGCTGAACATCTCGGCATCGTTCAACTCCGCAGTAACCATTTATATTCTCATACCCGTGCTGATTATTCCCCAGCTGCTTTTGAGCGGCGTTGTTATCAGCTTTGATAAATTCAACCCGCGGGTAGGCAAACCGGTCGGAGTGCCCGTGATCGGAGAAATGATGGCGTCACGCTGGGCGTTCGAGGCCTATATGGTTACCCAGTTCAAGGACAACCCTTTTGAGCAACAGTTTTACGAGCTTGATAAAAATATTGCCCGCGCGGACTATCGCAGGCTTTACCTTTTACCCAAGCTCGAGTCCAAGCTGGCTTATTGCCTGAACAACCGCAGCGGATGGCGAAACCCCCGCGATGTGAAAATGGTGGCCGCATTCGACCTCCTTCGCAGCGAGATTGGGTTCGAGTCGCGCGTGTCGGGGATCGAATTCCCGGAAGCGACACTCCTT
>DASPNN010000416.1:0-3666 GCA_035626495.1 Chryseosolibacter sp. | reverse complement strand
TTTATGGACCGTCGTCGCGACGTTTATGTCACATAGCCCCGTTCGCGATGTGGAGACTGAATCATTAAAAAATGTCCCGCCTCCAGACAGCAGACTTTTGTCGGACTGGATTGCGCTGCATTTGAAACTTGTGCGCAATACGAAAGGACTAAGCCAGGGGGCCTTATTCCGTCACTTTTCATACAGCAGCATTGCCTTCTACGAATCTATCGTGCAAAGCGACGTGCGGTTTGTGTCCACGTCCGGCCAGCTTCAAGGTCTTGGTTTGTTACCTCAACTAAGAGCAAACAAGAATACTAGCTGGCAGGCGAGCGCCAATGCTGCAATTGCCACAATGCTGAAAGCCTTTTACGGCGCGAATCCAGTCAACCTCGAAATGATTGCTTTGATGGAGAAATCCAACAACGAGATGTTGGCAAAAGTTGGCTTTTCCAATGCAAGTATCTCCACCGCCGGCAAGCATGGGGTATCCGTTGCAAATGAAATTCTGGAGTGGTCGAAGCAGGATGGTTCAACAACGCAACATCCCCCTTACCATGCGCCACAGGGTGATGGCCTATGGGAGCCGACGCCACCTGCGTTTGCCCCCCCGGCCGGACCTTATGTTTCACAGAACCGAACCTGTATTCGGGGTAGTACCGAAAACTCGCTGCCAATTGCACCGATCCCTTTTTCGACCGATCCATCCTCTGAATTCTACAAAATGGTCAACCAAGTCGTTGATGCATCCAAGAGCCTGACGGAAGACCAAAGACAAATGGCTCTTTTTTGGGATGATTTTCCAGACAACCGCTACTACGGAGCGCCAGGACATTGGGCGTCGATCTTCAAACAAGTGCTTGATTCAAAGAAACTTTCTCTCGTTGAAGGGGCAGAAGCTTACCTGAAAATGACGGTTGCCCTTATGGATGGATTTAACGGATGTTTCGCAGCAAAGTACCATTACAACGTCCTGCGTCCTGTCACTTACGTGAATAAATATATCAGTCCTGACTGGAAGCCATTGATCGTAACACCATCTCATCCCGAGTATCCGGCTGCACACGCGTCGATCTCAATGGCTGCTGCCGTTGCACTTACAAGCGTTCTAGGCAACGACGTGTCATTCACTGACAGAAGTTACGAAGACGTCGGTCTCGGTATCCGCACATTCAAAAATTTCGAGGAAGCCGGAAAGGAAGCAGGCTTGTCCCGATTGTACGGAGGGATACATTATCGTCCATCGATCGAAGCCGGATATGTCCTTGGAAGAAAAGTAGCCGAGAATGTGCTAGCGAAATTGAAAACGAGAAATGCTAACCCCTCTGCGACCATGAGGTAAGATCCGATTTCCAGGTTGCATTCGGTTACGGCAACCTGGTATTTTTACCTGTTCATCCCTTCGATCGTTCACGACATGCCTATGATATTCACACGGTTTCGGCAAAAATGGCCAATGTATCTGATTGAATTGTTCGTAATTGCGCTTAGCATTTTCACAGGGCTACAGGTTGACAACTGGAATAAATACAATCAGGATCGCGAGCTTGAGCTGATTTATCTTACCAGAATTTACCGCGACTTGTCGTCCGACACGGCCTATTATACAGATAGAATCACACGTACGAAGACCTTGCTGGATGCTTACAGAAATTTTATCGTTCGTGCGTATGGAAATACGCGTAACCTTGATGAATTTCTCACAATCATGCGAAGAATCGACTTTCCCGCCGAGCAATTAATTACGCAAAATTCCACATACTTCGAGCTGATCAACGAAGGAAATCTCAATCTCATCACAGACGACTCCCTCAAATGGCAGATCGTAGAACTGCATCGCCAGATCGAAGTGGCGAGAAATCATTTTGCGGAATACAATCAATTCACCGCCAATCTGCTCATGCATGCTAATACAAAATTAAACCTGATCAAGTATTTGGTTATGCATGAGTCCATGCTGCCGTGGGATGACCACGCTACCTACCGGGATGACGAATGGAACTTCATCAATGACCGGAAGAGCGAAAGATTTCGCGTGATGGAAAACCTGATTGCAATGTACTATCACAAGCATGGACTGTTTATTGCGTACATGGAAGATCTTAAGGAAAAAACGATCTGCCTGCTGAAGGCTATCAAAACGCGAAAAAACAGCCTGAATAAATAAGGTGTCTTGCGTCTCCTCCTGTTGCCTGCCTCAATGCCCCGAAGCGAGAAAAGCCGGGATCACGTTTCGGAATTTAGTATGCTGACACTGCTGGCAATTCTATGGTGCGAAGCCGAATCATCAGACATTCAAGTCTTACGAGAACGTGGAAAAGAGCTCAATCTACTCAGTGCTGGCAACCCAAATTTACGCCGTGCGGCGTTGAGCGTCGTGGAGTCGTTACCGTGTAAAATCTTTATCCATACTTTCCCCTTCTTTTTATATTTTCGGGTATGAAAAAGACTCTTTCAGCCGTGCTCTCAACATGCGTACTATACTTTTTTGTCGTTGACACCTGTGGTCAGGACACAAAGTCGGCAATCATTCGCTACGATACAGCAGCCCGTGCGGGATTTGTAACCCTAAACGACGGAACAGACGTTCAGGGAAGAATCGTGTTTAATGACAACGACGGAATTGTGACGCTTTTCAACGGCGATGAATCCAAGTCATTTAATGCGCGCGAAATATTAAAATTTCAACTCTATGGTCGCGAAACTGGCCGCGAACGCGTTTTCTACTCCATGGAATATGATGATCCCGATACTGGCTTCAAGGATGTCCAGTTTTTCGAAATACTCAAGGAGTTGAAAAGCTTTGCGGTCGTGGTAAAGATCGACCGGATCAAAACGGAAGCGCGCAAGCGCGTTCTGATGCCTGCGAGTTCGCCGTTGCTGGTGGACCGGAGCAACAAGAAGTTTACGCAAACTCAAACGGTGTTTTTCATGGATACGAACGGAAAGTTCGAGCCTTTCCTGAAGATCCTGGAAAAGGAATTTGACGGCGCTTTGCTCGACTGGAACGAAAAGCACAACCGCTTCATCGATACCAGCCTTTTTGAAAAATATACCGGGGAACACTACCCAAAACTCCTGTCATTCGCGAAGCAAAACCGACTCAGCTTTAAACGCAAAGACGACCTGGTCGTCATTCTCGATCACTATGAGCAATTGGCGGGGCAATAAGCCGATCCCCATCCGCTGCTTCACTTCCAGGCTCTCAGCCTGTTCCATTGCCATACGCCTGTTGTTGCTTCCTTGGCCAGCGGCCGATCGAGCAACCGCGCTGCCATGATGATCTGACCCCGATGATGGGCTTCATGTGCAATCAGATATGTCAGCAAGTGCACAACATCACCGGGAAAATTCAGCCACGCTGGTTTGACGGGCAGCTTGCCCCCGTGTTTTAGACATACAGTGAGCAGTTTTAACATTGCGCGGTGACTCTGCTTGAGCCCACGCAACACTTGTTTGCGTGTGGCGTCAGCGTTGCTAATGCGTTGGAACCTTGTCAGATCTCTTTCGTGCGATAGCGCTTTGATCCAGTAATACCGCACATTGTGAAGATGTAATGCGAGGCTGCCAATCGATTTTCGTGTGTACCCCGGCACTTTTTTTCTCCAAAGTTCCGCAGGTATATTTTCGATAAGATAAACGGAAACCTGGTTATTGGTCTTCCACGCATTTAAGAGTCCGGCGCTC
>DASPNN010000415.1:0-3592 GCA_035626495.1 Chryseosolibacter sp. | reverse complement strand
GCATCGGTCGCGGTTCCACTCAAAATAAGTTGCCCGGTAAGCGGGAGATTGATGACTTTATCGGGACCGGCGTTGACCACCGGCGGGGCGTCCACGACCACGATCACATCATCGCTGGCTGAATTTCCTGAGTTGTCGTGGACCGTTAGCCTAAAGGCGTACGATCCGGATTTGAGCCCCGTCAGTTTAAGTGTCGAAGTCGTGGTGTTATACATCGAGCACGTATTTCCCGACAGCTTTGTCCACAAATAAGATCTAATCGTTCCATCGGGATCAGTAGCCGAGCCGGTAATTGTCGCCGACGTGGTTGGAAGTTTCACAAGCTTATCGATTCCGGCATTTACAGATGGAAGTGCCGGAGCTTTAACGACCACTGTTACTTCATCAGAACCGGTAGCCCCCAAGTTGTCAGACACCACCAGCCGGAATACGTACGTGCCCTGAACCAACGACGATGCGGTCAGCGTGGCCGTTGCTTCGTTCGCCAGGTTTGCTGCCGGTCCACTCACCTTAGACCACTGCCAGCCGGTTACTGACCCGTCAGCATCTGTGGCTGAACCGGATAGCACAACCCTGCTTGCCGGAAGAGTGATTTCTGTATCGGTGCCGGCATTCGCGATCGGGGACGCATTACGTACCGTGACTTTTACGTAATCAGCGTCGGTATTTCCCGCATTGTCGGTCGCCTTCAGCCGGAATATATAAGTTCCCAACTGCAGGTTTGATAGCGACAGTGTCGGCGAAGAAGGATTCGTCAGGATGGCAGCCGGTCCGGAAAGTTTCGACCACGCATAAGTGACGATTGCACCGTCCATGTCAGTCGCGGAACCGGAGAGTGATAGCGAACGTGCTGTCACGGATTTATCGGTGCCAGCATTGGTCAGGGGAATGCGGTTGCCCTTGTTCACTTCATTCGTAAATGACATCATCCACTCATAGATATTGGGCGTATGAAGCGAGTTATCGGTTTTATAGGCGTAATCCCATGCATTGTGCGCCACACCTGAATAGACGGTAAGTGTTGCCAGCGGAGAAGGTTTTGGAGTGCACGCGTTGATTGCGTTAACCATAGTTTGAGATCTGGAAAGCGGCACAACGGTATCTTTGTCGCCGTGAAATGCCCACACCGGAACGTTTTCGGCCGCAATTCCGCAGGCTTTCGATGGCGTGTTGTAACCACCACAGACCGGAGCTACGGCTGCAAAAAATTCAGGATAATCCTGAGCAGCCACCCAAGTGCCACCGCCTCCGAGGCTTAGTCCGGTAATGATGATCCTGCGTTGATCGACCCGCAGGTAATTTTTACAATGCTCTATTACTTCCATCACATAGCTCGATGGCCACGTGCTGTTGTTATTCTTCAATTGCGGCGAGATCAGTATGAACGGAAATTTCGTTCCGTTTTTTACGTGCTTCGGCGGTCCATGCTTCGTAACGTTTTGAATATACTGGCTCAACACGGTGGTGTCCGTCGTGTTGGGGCCACGCTCGCCGATCCCATGCAGGAAAATGACAAGCGGGTACTTATTTGAATTCGTGTGATAGTCCTCAGGCAAATATTCCAGATATCCGATGACAGACTTCGAAGTCGTCTTAAATATCTGCTGGGCATTCGTCGCGATGCCCAGATTCATGAAAAAGAAAAACGCCAATCCAACAAGCCTGAATACCTTCATTACTCTTCAATTGCTTTGCACAGCGTTCCCTTGCGGGAACTACTGTACAAATAGTGGGGTTAATAAAAAATTAGGGATTAAGCCTGACCGTCAACTAGGGAGTTCAAAAGTCCTATAGCATTCTCAAAGTTTGTCCGTTCACATTACAAAGATGCGCTTCCTGCCCGGAACAATCCGCTTAGATTGACCCCAGAGACCGCTTACGTAAGAATTCAGTTTGTTACAATTTCTTTCACCCTCGGGCCCGCAGGTGCAGCGAAAACACGCTGCAGCGTACCACAGCATCACCGAATTTTTACAGACTTGCCTATACGGGCGAAGCAACAGCAGAACCAGTCCATAAACGCGTCGTGAAAAGATAATGCCGCTGGCTCAGCTTCTGTCTGGGAACAAACCAGGGTGTTGCGTCAGCCGAAAACGATTGAATACGGGAACTGGGTTTGCCCGAAGGTTATCCATGTACTGTTTAATTAAAAACTATATAAGGCATTCGTTCTTGTTCGTAAAATTTTAAACTTCTTATTTGGGTTTTATCTCCATACTTTAACTGGCAGATACGTATTCGGCGAAAGTCCCAACAGCAGTTGGTGACTTGTCGAATAACCCGGCAGCGGCTGCCGATATTTCTTAAATAGAGGAAGATTCATAAATTCGCCGGAAACCAACCTATGCCACGGTTCCGAATTCTGCTGATCGACGACGATGAAGATGACCGCTGGTTGTTCTCAGAAGCAATAACGCGGACGTTGCCTGCTGCCGAGTGCATTACCATAGCGGGCGGCGTTGAGGCCCTGAACCTTTTGCGGTCGGGAAATTCGCCCCTGCCGCATGTGATTTTCCTTGACCTGAACATGCCGGGAATGGACGGGCTGAAGTGCCTGGAACATATGAAGGGCGACCCTGCCCTGCGCCAGATCCCGGTGTTCGTTTACTCCACGTCCAACTTCCATCGCGATATTGAGCAGGCGTACCGGCATGGCGCAGAACAGTTCATTATCAAGCCGTCGGACTTTAACCATTTGTGCAGTCTACTTAAAGAGCTCCTTGGAGACAGGGCGGCTGGCTGATCAGCGTCCACGACTCTTCTTTGCGGAAAACTTCTCCTTTAGCCAAAGTTTAAGCCGCGAAGGTTCCTTGGTTGGTTCGCCGATGATGTATCCAAACGGTTTCAGTTCATCGACATGGTCGCAAATGATTTTGATAATGCCCGCCAGAGGGAGAAACAGAATCATCCCGGGTACACCCCATAAGAGTCCTCCCGCAATGATTGAAAAGATTGAGGTCAGGGCATTCAGGTTGACCTCCCCTCCCACAATGTTGGGTTCGATAAAATAGTTGTCGGTGGTTTGGATCAAAAATAAGACTGCCGCAGCCCACAACGCGGGCTGAACGGAATCTTCCGTCGCCAGCGCCATGACGACCGGAATCAACCCACCGAGCACGGTGCCGACATAAGGTATCAGGGTCATAAGCGCCGCGACTCCGGCAAGCAGAATCGCATTCTTGATTCCGACGAGCGTCAGTCCAATCCCATACAGGGTGGCAATGATGCAAATAGACATGGCGCGTCCCGTCAGGTATTTTTGGGACACGTTGGTAATATCGCCTACGATTTTTTTGACGCGCTTTTGGTCTTCGTCCTTATAAAGCTTCAGAAAAAAAGTTTCAAACTGCTCACGGTTGAAGAGCATCAGGAAGGTGTATACAAGCATAAGGATCAGCGTCCCGATGGTGGTGGTCAGGCCGCTGACGAACTTTTTTATCGTCCGACCGCCCGAGCCGGGCGCGGACTTCGTCTGTTCCTTGACAATTTGTTCCTGCTGTTCGGGTTCCAGCCCGAATTTTCCCTGGACGTAATCCTGAATCCGGGTCACAAACATAGTCCCCTTCTCCTTGATCTTTGGGACATCCTCTTT
>DASPNN010000414.1:0-4295 GCA_035626495.1 Chryseosolibacter sp. | reverse complement strand
CGCGGCCGTTACCATAGTTTCGATTTTCCTCGGCATCTACGCGATACGCCACCTGCCTTTTATTGACTTTCGCGCATACCGCATTGGTAACAACATACCCCAGCAAATGATACCGGAGGAACAGCCCAGGTTTGAATACGTGTTTTTGGAAAAAAGTACTGGCAAGGAAATCACTTCCGATAAATACATGAATGATACGACGGCCTATAAATATGTTCGTGTCCGGCAGACTAATGAAGAAAAGACGCGTCCCAAAATACTCGACTACGCGGTCAGTACCGTTGACGGCGATGACATTACCCAGGAGACGTTCCAGGGCGCCAAACTCATTTTTGTGATCGCGGATGTGGATAAGGCTTCTGTCGACAACATCGCTGAGATCAGGGACCTGATCCGGCGTCTCGATGGAAAAATCGATATGATGATTATGACTGCATCGAGCGGTGAAAAGTTTGAACATTTTCGGCACGAGCATCAACTTGCACTGCCTTATTATTTTGTCGATGCCACCGTGTTGAAAACGATGCTTCGCTCCAATCCGGGAATGACGCTCTGGGTCGATGGTACGGTGAGGGGAATGTGGCACCACAACGATACACCCGACGCTGAAGAAGTACTTTCGTTGGCTAAATAGTTACGCGATTTCCCCGCCCGATGAAAATTTATCTAGTGGGTATGCCCGGTTCCGGAAAATCAACGCTCGGAAAAAGACTTGCTGAAGCGCTGATGATGACCTTCATCGACCTTGATGGAGAGATCGAAAAACATGAGGGCAAATCCATTCCAGAGATCTTTATCGAAAGGGGCGAAAATTATTTCCGCGAGATCGAGTCACGGTTGCTGAAGGAGTGGGCTGCGTCGTCGGTTAATTTTGTCATGGCGACCGGTGGGGGCGCACCTTGTTTCTTCCATGGGATGGATGTTATAAACAAGAGCGGCTTTAGCATTTTTCTCCAGGTCCCGCTCCCAAAGCTGATGAATCGTGTCAGCGGTAACACAAACCGGCCCCTGCTTGAACAGGCAGACGAACGCGAGGCAACCCTGCGCCGTTTATACGAGTCGCGGCTGCCATGCTATCAACGCGCAAACATCACCGTTTCTGACCCCGACTTGCACAAACTGATGGAAGCGATCCACTTTAAAAATTGAAACCGCAGGTGATAATGAAATTCGTCTTTTGAAATTTCTGGTCGGCAATAGGGCCGGAGCCTGAGAAATAATAAGGCACACGTTGGCTTTTTGTCTGGCTCAGGACGCCTGTGACGTCCACATAGAATTCTTTCGACCGATAACCCACCCCCCCGCTGAAGCTGATGATGCTGCGGTTTGTGTCGCCGCCTTGCAATAGTGGATCCGGCATATAGCTGACGCCTCCGCGGAAACGCAATTGGTTCAATCGGTATTCAGCACCCGTCCGCAGGTTGATCACCGACGTGTATTCGTCCCGGATTCCATCGTTCTCGAATTGAAAATCATCCGCGATATCGGATTTGTATTTCGCTTTCGAGTGGTTTACGAATTCGACTTCCGTGGAGATCAAGCCGATCTTACTGATCAGGGCCAATCCGGCTTTGACCTTCATGGGAACGGTTAGATTATAATCTGACACCAGCGGTTGGTCAAATTCTTCCGAGACGGAATTCAGATTATCATCCGTCGGGTCGTCAGGATAATAGTCATAGTTATTCCAGTTGCTGTTCATCCCCGCTTTGTAAGTATCGGTGATCTGGTAGTAAGTCGGTGTTGTGTACGAAACACCGACCTGCAAAAAGTTCGCTGGCCGGTAGATGCCGCCAAGAGTGAAATTGACCCCGGAACCGCGAATGTCGTAATCTTCCTGCAGTGAAAAGTCACGCAGAGCCACATCGGCATCGGGGAGGTAACCAAAATTTGATTCTTTGTAAACCTGGTTCAGCTTATAACGCAAGGTTGCAATTCCGAGCGATGCTCCTGCGAAAAACTTGTCTGAAAAATTCGCGCCGTAGGCGATAGACCATTGGTATTGCGCCCCTTTGCGCTGGGAAATTTCCTGCTGATCGACACTGTTAAAACCCAGGGCGGTCACGTAATATCGATCGCCATTGTTGTCATAGGCGTCCTCGATCAAATAATTATTATAGGCCAACCCAGTCAGGCTGTAAAAGTAATTTCCCCCGAACAAAAGCTCATTCGGGTCGATGTCGCCCGCATCCTCCAGGAAATAATCGATGATCGAGCTTTGATTGTTCGTCCCGGAAAGATTGTAGTCCAGATGCAGGTCATTTACTCTGCTCAACGTAACCGCGAAGCTTCCTCCCAGGAACCCGCTTTCCGAGCGCGAGGGATTGTACAAGACAAGGCTTAGCCCGGGCACATTAAAAACCGATTTACTTTCGTCCGTGCCCGTGCCCAGGTAGGAAGACTTCGTCCTGTGAAATGTCAGCGCCGGACTGATGGTAAATTCCGAGCGATTGAACATTCCCAGGCCAGCCGGATTTGCGAGGGCCGAACTGTAATCTCCTCCGAGTGAGACCTGGGCCCCGCTTAATGCCTGGATGCGGGCGCTGCCCGTAGCCTGATAACGACTGAATATAAGGGCGTTGTCGATGAAATCCTGAGCACTCAACCCGGTGAAACAAGACGCAGCGATGACGGTCAAGATGATTTTGTTCATCTTAAAAAAGTAATTTAATAGTTAGACAAGTCGCTAGTTTCCTCTGCCTCGTGATGTACGTGTGCCAGAGTTTGAATTGTTATTGGAGTTTCCAGTGCTCCTCGAACCACCGTCCCAACTCGTATTCGTTCGCGCCGGCGTGCGGTCGTACGTCGGGGTTGAATTGGTATTCGCAGGCTTGTACGTTGCGCGGGAATTGTCGCTGTTATTATTGGTATTTTCCCACGAGGTCATACGGCCGGAATTGCTGGTGTTGCCAGTCGTGTTGTTCTCAGAAGTATTTCTCCAGCTCCTGTCGTAGTAATCCGACTGACGGGTTCTGGTTGACACACGCCCGGCATTATCACTCCGGCTGTTGCTGCCGCGGTTCGTATATGCGCGGTCATTGTTTGTGGAACCATTGCTTGTGACGATCCCGCTGCTGCGTGATGAGCGCTTTCCATAAACGACTCCGCTATTGGTCCGATCCACAACGACGCGCGACGGATATCCATACCAATTATTGTATGGCGAGTACCACGACGAGTAGTAGCTGTAAGGAGAATAATATCCATACGGATTTCCCCATCCTGCGTTCATCCCCCAGCGGGAACTCAAGGGGTAGCCGTAATAGTTTTGGCCCCACGCCCATCCGGACCTGTAATTGTAAGGATTGCACCAGGGGTCCATCCACGGGTCGTAATAGCCTCCGTAATAGCTGGAGTAATTGCCGCCATAGTAAGGTGTATTCCAGCTGTTCAAACCGGGTGACCAGTATGCGGTCGAGTACCATGGGTTGTTATACCAGCTATTGAAATTGTTGTTCCAAGCGTTAAGGCGGCGTTGCTGGTTAATCTGATAGTCGTTGACAAAATAATCTTCATTATCCGACTGAGCGATTTCCGAATTTGACCGTGAAATGAATTCAGGGTTAACATTACGGGCAGAATAAGAGTCGGTAGGGTTGGCTTCCAATTCGGTCTCACGCTCTTTTTTCTCTTCGCGCTTGCTTTCCGTGCGCAATGTTGCAGAGGCCATAAGCCCCTTTTGCTTCTCACGGTCCTTCGCGTTGAAATACATGTCATCGTACTCAACATCCTGGCCGATGGCCGATCCGATGATCATCGATGATAATATCGTGACTATGATGCAGTTGATTTTCATATGCAGGTTCTCCGGTTTATTATGCAAACGTTAAATCCGAGAAAAGTATTCTATAAAACTACAAAATTTAAGAGGATTCTGCGGTTCGGTGTGCTTGCCGCCGGTTGTTATTGAGAGGAATCTTTTTATCCCCCGAATCCCGGTTTATATTTGCCGTTTCATTAAAAGTACGCAATAATTATACCATTATGGGAAAAGAACTACCCAGCAGAAGTGAAGATTACTCCTTGTGGTACAATGAATTAGTTAAAAAGGCCGATCTGGCCGAACATTCCGATGTCCGCGGATGCATGGTGATAAAGCCTTATGGCTACAGCATTTGGGAAAAGATGCAGCAAGGGTTGGATAAGATGTTCAAGGACACCGGCCATATGAATGCCTATTTTCCCCTATTCGTTCCAAAGAGTTTATTTGAAGCGGAGGAAAAGAATGCAGAGGGATTTGCTAAGGAGTGCGCCATTGTCACCCATTACAGGCTAAAGTCGGACCCCTCAGCCAA
>DASPNN010000413.1:0-3543 GCA_035626495.1 Chryseosolibacter sp. | reverse complement strand
AGAGAATTTCCGGAAGACCTCAGTCGTCGCACCCATGACAGGCGTGGTCTCGAAACTGATTGTGAAAAATGGTGAGCGGGTTGTAGGAACGGCGACCATGACAGGTACCGAGATGCTGCGAATTGCTGACCTGAATAAAATGGAAGTCCGCGTTAACGTAAATGAAAACGATATTGTCCGCGTTTCTGTCGGCGATACCGCCATTATTGACGTCGATGCATACTCCAACTTGAAAAAGCAGTTTAAGGGTATCGTGACATTGATCGCTAACACTGCTAAAGATAAAGCGTCGGCAGATGCGATCACCGAATTTGAGGTGCGCATACTGATTCTGCGGTCTTCCTACGATGACCTCGTCAAGCAAGGTAACAAGTTCCCCTTCCGTCCAGGCATGACTGCAAGTGTTGATATCATTACCGATTCGAAAGCCAATGTGCTGTCAGTTCCTCTTGCAGCCGTTACCACGCGGAGCCCCAATCAGGATGAGCCCAAAAAGGATGAGGAGAAAAACCGGAACGTAAGCCAAAATCAGGATAAAAAGCCTGCTAAGAAAGAAGAAGATAAAGTGGTGGTTTTCGTCAACTCCAAAGGCATAGCAAAAATGATTGAGGTCAAGACCGGGATCAGTGACTATGACAACATCGAGATCATTTCGGGAATCTCCGACAGCACAGAGGTTGTTACCGGGCCATTTCTCGCGGTGTCCAAGCGATTGAAGGATGGCGACAAGATCCGTGAGGCAGAAAAAGAGGATGAGAAGAAATCCGAAAATGACTCCAAATAACGCGTGAGCCCTCTGATAACGGAGGGCTTTTTTGTTAATATTGCGGAGCGACAAATCTTAAATTATGGTTCTGCATCCCTGGCATGAGGTTTCTTCCGGCCGAAAACCGCCTCAATATGTAAACGCCTTGATCGAAATCCCACGAGGTTCCCGGGCAAAATATGAGATTGATAAGCAGAGCGGGCTCATCAAACTTGACCGCGTAATTTATGCATCCATGTACTACCCGCTGAACTACGGCTTTATTCCCCAGACCATGGGGGAGGATCAGGACCCGCTTGATATTGTTGTTCTCACACAGGTTTCCGTCGTACCCCTGTGCCTCATTCCCGCGAAGGTGATTGGCGTCATGCAGATGGTGGACCGAGGAGAAGCCGACGACAAGATCATCGCCGTCGCCGAAGAGGATCCGAGCGTAAACGCCATCAATGATATCGGCGACCTGCCGGAGTACCTGCGCGCCGAGGTCACACATTTTTTTGAAAACTACAAGACGCTTGAAAATAAAAAGGTGGTGATTGATCAGTTCCTCGGAAAAGAAAAGGCATACCGCATTGTAGAGGAGAGCTTTGCACTATACAAAAAGTTTCGGACGGCAACGGCGAGGGAATGAAAATCGGTTTCGACGCTAAGAGGATCTTTGCCAACTTCACAGGGCTGGGAAATTACAGCAGGTTTGTCGTCGATGCGCTGACGACCTGTTATGAAGAACACCATTATTACCTGTACTCACCTTCAAAGCGTTCGCATCCGGAGGTCGATGCGATCACGTCCAGACCCAATGTTGCCGTCGTATCGCCCCAGGGTTTGTTCTCGAAGCCGGTATTCTCCGCCCTGTGGAGGACGTGGGCGATGAGCGGGCATTCGTCTGTTTCTGACCTGTCGATCTTTCATGGCTTGAGCCAGGAGCTGCCACTTGGACTGCCGACATCGGTGCGAAAAATTGTCACAGTTCACGACCTGATCTTTCTTCGGTATCCTGAATTTTATAACCGGCTGGACGCCGCCATTTACCTGAAAAAGGTAAAGAACGCCTGTGCTGCGGCCGATAAGATCATCGCCATCAGTCAGCAGACAGCCTCCGACATTGTTTCCTTTCTGAACGCCGACACAAATAAGATGGCGGTTGTTTACCAGGGGTGCCACCCTCAATTTCGGCAGCAATGCAGCCCCGATCTTATAAAATTTGTGCGGGCGAAGTACGACCTGCCTGCGCAGTACATCCTCCAGGTTGGGACCATCGAACCGCGCAAGAACCTTGAACTTCTGGTCAGGGCGCAGGCGGAGATACCCGAAGGTGCACGTTTGCCTGCCGTTATTGTTGGAAGGCCGACGGCCTATCAAGAGCGAATGGTGAAGCTGATCGACGCGCTGGGCTTAGCCCCGTGGTTCCGGTTCATCCACCACGCCGCTTTCGCAGATTTACCGGCCATCTACCAGGGCGCCAACGTTTTTGTTTATCCTTCTTTCTTTGAAGGCTTTGGAATTCCCATCGTCGAAGCGATCGCGTCCGGCGTGCCGGTGATTACATCGAGCGGCTCGTGCTGTTCAGAAGCAGGTGGGCCAGATTCCGAATACGTTGACGCCGCAAGTCCGGAGCATTTGGCGCATAGCCTTCAGGTTGTGATCTCCGATGAAAAGCGCCGGTTGGAAATGGTCTCACGGTCAAAAGCATTCATCGAAAGGTTCGAACCAGCGCGTATTGCAGCGTCCTTGATGCGGGAATATCAGTCGGTTCTTTGATTCAAGACCTCGTTATAAATTTCAAGGGTTTTGCGGGCCGTATTGGATTTTGTGAACTCGTGCAGTTTTCTTTTCGCCTCGCCTGTCAGTTCTGCGCGCAGGTGAGCATTGGCGACAAGCTCGGCGACCGCATTTGCAAGGCAATCACTGTCTTTCACACGGCAAAGCATTCCGGTTATCCGATGCTCCACCATTTCGGGAATGCCGCCGGCGTTCGTGGCAACTACGGGGACTCCGGCGGCGAATGCGTCGAGGATCGAAGTGCCCAGCCCCTCCGTCTCACTTGTTATTAAAAAAACATCCAGGCCTGGAAGTATCCGCACAATGTCTTTACGGAAACCAGTAAAAATGATGTGCTGGTCCAGCGAGCGTTCCTGGACAACGCGCATAAGTTCGTTTTTTAAGGATCCGTCTCCGATCGCAAATGCGCGAACAGGTAAATTCATCTTTACAAGCTTAGCGATGGCATCAATAAACGTTGGATAGTCCTTATGATGTTCAAGGGCCGCGGTATTGCCGATCACAACCGTGCCCGGGGCAATGCCATATTCCCGCTTCAGTACACCGCGATCGGTTTCTCTTTCGAACTTGGCCGGGTCGATGCCACTGTGAACGGTAACGCATTTTTCTGCGTCACCGGTATAAGCGCGCATGATCTCAGTGATCTTATGGGATACTCCAACAATCTTTCGGATTGACTTGTGGTAATACCGCCACCGCGTTAAGGCATTTGATTTCGGAATAAAATCAACACGGCGACTCAGGATCAACGGAGTTTTATTACCTAGGGCGGCGGACAGAACTGCTATGCCATGTGATTTGGCGCTGTGCATATGGACGATGTCCACTCCAGCCTTCCTGCAATAATTCCGGATCGCCCACGCGGTTCGCACATCGAGCGTATTGGTGAACGGCAAACCGATATGAGGAATGTTCTTTGCCTGTACAAACGCCTCGAATGCCGACCGGGATTTCACTGCGACGTGATTATCAATTCCCAGCCCTGAGAGTTCCTC
>DASPNN010000412.1:0-4612 GCA_035626495.1 Chryseosolibacter sp. | reverse complement strand
GTGGCTCGAGACTTATGCCTATCATATCAACACGGACTGGTGGGTCTTCGCCGCTGCGGGCATCCTTGCTTTACTCATTGTTATTTGTACGACAAGCTTTCAGTCTGTGAAAACAGCCTTGATGAATCCGGTAGAAAGCTTGAGAACTGAGTGAAGTATGAGGATCTGCCGCACAACCAAATGGAGTGGGTTCATAGTAAGCAGACCTGGCCTCGTTCGTCATTTGCCAAGCCTGCTACTCCATTTTCGGATTTTTATTCAAAGATATCTGCGCCTCTTTTTTTTATCCAACCCACTTACCGCGTAACCTCATTTCACAACAAGCCGCCTGGTGGTCTTCTTTTCCTTATCGCCGATTTGGATCAGATAGATTCCGGGTTTGAGTCCCTCCAACACGAGCCGATCCTGCACCGTCGTTTTCAGCACCGCCTTCCCGGTCCCTGAAATGATCTGTACGAACGAAGGTTGTGAAACCTGGACCGTAGCCATACCCGTCGATGGATTGGGAAATACCTGAAATACCAGATTTTCGCTTTTCCGAATTGGTTGCGTAGGGACGGTGGTTGCCGGTTTTGTCTTTTGTTCTGACGCGAGTCTGGCGCTGGTGGCCGATCCCCAGGTAAATGACTCCCATCCTCCAATCGCGGTCCGGTTGCAGGTCATGGCATTGGTACCGTTCTCGGAAGAAACATACCTGCCATTGTTTCCGCGCAGGGAGATCTTGCCATCGGCATTGACGACCCAGTCGAATTTTTCCCAATCGCCAATAGACGTACGGTTGCAGTTTATGGGCGCCGCCCCGTTTTCAGACGAGACATACCTGCTCATGCTGCGCAGTGCAATTTTTCCTCCGCCGGCGTCCACCACGGTGAATTGTTCCCAGGCACCCACAGCCGTACGGTTGCAGCGCATCGCCGTAGCGCCATTTTCCCCGCTGACATATTGATCATTGGGACCGCCGCGCAGCCAGATCGTTCGACCAATGGGCGCCGTGCCTGGCGGAGGTGGTGAGTTCACCGGGTTGAGGCTGAACCAGTTGATATTGAATCCTCCCCCTGGCGCAGCAATCGCAATACTTTGTTGTCCTGCTGCAAGCGTCACATTGTGCCGTATCGTAGTCCATATCTGCCATCCGCCCGTGGACGGGACAGTGATTGTTCCGAAGACGGTACCGCCACCCAATGCCTCGAGCCGGATGCCACCGCCACCCGACTGACTCGCCACGCGATACGCGACGGTATATGTTCCCGCCGTGGCGACGTTGATTCGATAAGCCATCCAGTCGCCGGCATCGATCCAGCCCACGTTCTGGCCGCCCCCGTTATCGGTGGTTGCTTCGATCTGTATCCCGGACATCTGGCAATAAGATTCGGCCTGGAGCGTCGCGGGTAGCGTGCTGCCACTCCCGGAGCATGTGCTCGGTGGCGGATTCCCGGTCCTTTCATCCACCACCTGGCCGATGGCTGACAACAGCGAATTCGGGTTGTTTACGTCTTGTGAAAGTTCCCAGATCATGATACCTCCTGCCTGGTCGAACGCCAGGTTGGTCTTGCTCTTGATAGTAGGGATACCGTTGTAGCCAATGTTGCCGAAATAGTCCGAATTCGGGCTCGCACCCCGGAGCAGCAAAGCGTTGTAAGCCACATACTCCGTCGACGACCTTCCATAGAACGGCACGCCAAGCACTGCTTTTGCCGCCGGCAGACCCCGGCCTTTCCAGTAGTTCAGGGTCTGGACTGCGAAATCATAGGTGGAGTGATTCGACCCACCGCCATCGTAGGCCATCAGGTTCAGAAAATCGACCGAGCTGAAAACTCCGGACTGGATGCCGTCTGCGTAGTATCCGCTGGCGGCCACCGCGGCGGTCAGGAATTTGCCCCTCGAATGCATGGTGCTGCTCAGTTGTCCCATCAGCGTGTTGAAGTTCGCGGGATCGGCACCCTCCCGCGGATATTCCCAGTCGAGATCGACACCGTCGAGCCCGTACTGGTTGACCAGGTTCACAAGGTTGTTGACAAAGTTATTGCGATAGGTCGCATTGCCGGCCATCGATTGAAAGTCCTCGTTTTTCAAGTCGCTCCATCCACCGATGGCAATACCTACTTTAACACCGGCCGCGTGTGCTCTCGACACGAGGTCCTGGAGCTTGGCAGGCTGATCGACAGCTGTCAGGCCACCCGTTGTAGTGGGCCGGATAAATGCATAGTTGATGTGCGTGAGCTTGGTGTACTGGATATCCGCCGGTGACCCGGACCAGGAAGGCAGATAGCCTACGACTTTGAATTGGGAAAATACCGGAGTCCAAAAGCTCCAGAGTAAAAAGAACGTGAAGACTGCCCAGGACGTTGGTCGTGATCGTTTGATTTCCATAGGTTTCGTTTGGTTAAGGTTTGACTAAAAGTTGGTTCATCTTTTCGGGTGACATCCGCATAGGAGGGACTATGCGCGGTGGAATTTTTAACCACTAACTCACCGGCTACCGGGGCGAATAAAAATAGAAGATGGATACGACGCCAGCCCTAAAACGAGCAAGCGTTGATCACTGCGTCGCCGACAATGACCTCGCCAGGATTACTTCTCATAGATTTGAAGGCTGATGCAAGTGCTGACAAGCGACACTATAAAACAAACATTTTCAGTGAGATATCACGAAATGGCGATTCAGTTGGTGAGCTCAGAGCACGGGCTCGATGGCGCCTGTGTGGCGTGTACACACAGATTTTTTTTTAATGTTCGCCGTTACGGTGTCCAGGCGATGTCCAGGTATGATAGCGATTGAATAGCTGGGATGCTATTCACTTTGCCTCGGCGGCGCGACCCCGAGGCTCTTCATTCTGACACGGCTCATCAGGTCGTCTTTGAAATTCTTGCCGACATTGAGCTCGATCGCGCCAATCCTGACCACGTTTCCTTCCAGCACGGTGATGTGGTTGAAATTGACGATGTACGAACGGTGTATTTGGACAAAATCAGGTGGCAGAACATCCAGCAGGCTCTTGAGCGAGTGATACACTGTGTGACTCTCATTCTTTGTATGGATCCGGATGTACTCGTGCATGCTTTCGATATAAAGGATATCGCCAAGAAAAAGTCTCGCGATCTTTTGCGGCCCGGTTTTTATAAAGATGGAATTGTCGTCGCCTTTTCGCAAATCGTTCGCGTCTTGTTCGGGTCTGTTCTCGGCCTTTCTTTTGAGTTGAATCTGGCTCTTGGCCTTGTTCACAGCCTGAACAAACCTGTCAAAATAGATTGGCTTCAGCAGATATTCGATCACATCAAGCTGGTACCCTTCCAGCGCGTGCTCCGAATGTGCGCTTGTGATAATGATCTCCGGTTTGGTCGTCAACGCCTTGATAAAATTGATGCCGGTCAGCTCGGGCATGTTGATGTCGAGGAACAACAGGTCGACCTGCTGTTGATCGAAAGCAGGGAGCGCTTGCATCCCGCTCTCATACGACCCGGTCAGCTCCAGGAAACTGATCTTTTGTATATAACCTTCGAGCAGCTGCCTGGCGAGAAATTCATCATCAATGACGACACACTTCAGTTTCAATCAAGTTCGAGTTTAAGTTCTATTTCGAAGATACCGCTATTTTTTCCGATTTTTAACAAATGCTTTCCCGGGTACAACAGCTTTAGCCGGTGACGCACATTCTCCAGGCCAATGCCCTCCGAATCCTGCTGCTTCACACCATTATCCGTGAATGAATTGCGGATCACTACGACCAGTCCTTTCTCTGACAGTCGGAGAAATCCATGGATAAATCCAGCCGGATCGAAGTAAATATTTCCGTGTTTAAAACTGTTTTCAAGGAAGTTGATCAGTAACAATGGCGCGATGGTGACGCCTTCCGTGTTGCCTTCGACGGAAATGGAAACGTTTAACTTGCGCGCGCTTTTCAACTGATTCAGATCGACGTAGTTTTGAAGATATTCGATCTCTTTTTGCAACGCCACCCGTTGCGCCTTGCAATCATAGATCATGTAGCGCATCATCTCCGATACTTTCCTTACCATCGGCGCCGCGTTCTCCGAGTTTACCTGGCAAAGCGCGTATATGTTATTGAGCGTATTGAAAAGGAAATGCGGATTTACCTGCATCTTCAGGAAATTCAATTCCGATTCCAGCTGAAGGGCCTTCATGCTCTGGTGCTTCTTGATCGTCTCAATCCGCTTCCGGTACGCGAACACACCGGAAAGGATCAATACAGCCGTCGCGAGCGTGATAAACCACGCGGTAACATAGAAAGGAGGAGCAACGGTAATACGAAGCGTGACGTCTGTTTCAGCCCACAGCCCATCGCTGTTCGACGCCTTCAAATGAAAAATATAGTCGCCGGGATTCAGGTTGCTGTAATTGGCGAACCGCTTCTCCGAATCAGAAAACGTCCAGTCGTGGTCATAACCTTCCAGCATATATGCGTACCGGTTCTTGTCGGGATTTACATAATGAAGGGCCGCAAACTCAATGGAAAAAGAGTGTTCGTGTGGCGCGAGGTTGATGCTCTTCATGCCCGACACCCGTTCCCTGATCTCCTGCTGGCTGACACTGCGCAGGTGTCGCAGCGGTCTGTCGAAAACATTCATAGACGTAATGACGATCTTTGGCGGG
>DASPNN010000411.1:0-3241 GCA_035626495.1 Chryseosolibacter sp. | reverse complement strand
CACCCCACAAGGTTTCCAGGGCATAAAAGTCCCTTCGGTCTTTTCTGAATACGTGGGCAACGACGTTAATATAGTCGAGTAGCATCCATTCTTTATTGTTTTTGCCTTCAATGTGCCAGGGATTTTCTTTCAGGGCTTTGTAAACTTCTTGATCAACCGAATCGGCAATGGCATCGAGTTGTCTATCGGAATTGCCGGAGCAAATTACGAAAAAATCAGCGACGGCATTTTTTACTTTTCGAAGGTCCATCACCACGATATCAATGGCCTTTTTCTCCTGCATTCCCCTTACAATAATTTCGCTAAGTTTCTCAGAACTAATCCCCTTCGTTTTTTTAGCCATTAAGCTATCTTCGTTTTTTTAGTCAAATAGGTTATTCACGTACAAAACTAAATAAATTCCTTTTGTATAAAATTCCTGCCAAAACCGTTTTCCTGGGAAAGAACCTGGTTTTTGTGCCAGAATGTCATTCAACGAACGCTTTGGCCCACGAATTGGGCCAGAATACTCCAATCGTCGAAGGAACAGTGATCGTCACAAGCAACCAAACCGCTGGCCGTGGTCAACGCGGTAACAGCTGGGATTCGGAAGCGGGAAAAAATCTGACCTTTTCTGTGATCGTTAAGCCCCGGTTTCTAGCTGTCAGGGACCAGTTTTTCCTGAATATTATTACTTGTCTGGCCGTTCGTGATGTAGTCTCCGACAAATTAAGCGCCCAGGCGAGCGTAAAATGGCCTAATGACATCCTGATCGAGCAAAAAAAACTGTGCGGAATTCTGATTGAGAACCAGATCCAGGGACAACAAGTTTCAAGTTCGGTGATCGGCATCGGAATAAATGTGAATCAGCAACATTTTGATTTGGCAACAGCGACCTCTCTCTCCCGGCAGACGAGGAAACAGTTTGATCTTCCCTCCCTATTTGAAGAGGCGCTCGGACGACTTGAAAGCAGGTACCTGCAGCTGCGGGCCGGCCAGCTCGATGTTTTGAGAGAAGAATATCTGAAGCACCTGTATTGGAAAAACGAGATCCATACATTTGCGTCGATGCAAGGGCAGTTCCAGGGTCGCATTACCGGTATAGACGCATCCGGCAGGCTGACAGTCAGCGTTGCCAATGAGGAAAAGACCTTTCAGATCCAGGAGCTGCGATATCTTGAGTGATCCAACATCCTATGAATGTATTTACAACACCCAGTCGAATTATTGTCACCTGTCACAAACGGCTTGCGCCCTATCTTTCAAGGGAGATCGAAGAACTTGGCATGGGGCCGACGCGGGTTTTTGCAACCGGTGTTGAGCTTACCGGCACCGTTGCGGACTGTATCCGTTTAAACGTCAGTTTAAGATGTGCCAGTCAGGTGCATTATTCCCTGAAAGAATTCAGCGCCAATAAACCCGACGACGTCTACCAGGCGCTCGTGAAGTACCCTTGGGAGGATTTGATCCCCGGCGACGGGTATTTTTCAGTAACGAGTAACGTAGATCACTTTACGGTGAACACGAACTTGTTCATGAATGTAACGGTGAAAGACGCGATTGTAGATCGGCTGCGAAAAGTGACGGGCTCCAGGCCAAATTCGGGTTCTTCGGTCGACAAGCTCGTCGTCTACTTGTTCTGGAAGGATACACATGCGGAAGTATTCCTGGACACATCCGGTGAGACGCTTTCGAAGCATGGGTACCGGAAAATTCCGGGCAAGGCCCCAATGCTTGAAGCACTGGCGGCAGCGACGATCATGGCAACCAAATGGGACCGGCGATCGCCCTTCGTCAATCCCATGTGTGGGTCGTCGACCGTGGCCATCGAGGCCGTATTGATCGCCACCAACCGCCGCCCCGGGTTATACCGGAAAAATTATTCGTTCATGTATGTGAATGGCTACGACGAGCGCCTGTACCGCGCGGCGCAGGAGCAGATCGAGTCCGAGGTTGCAGATGTCCCGGACCTTGAGGTGGTTGCCACAGACATCAGCGATGATGCCATCAAGATCTCCAAGGTTAATGCCGGCCTCGCCGGTGTCGAGAAATTCATAAAGTTTGCGAAAGGCGATTTTGAGACAACTCCGATTCCCAGTAGCCCTGGCGTTATTTACTTCAATCCTGAATATGGCGAACGTCTGGGCGACGTACGCGAGTTGGAGCATACCTACGAGCGGATCGGCGACTTTCTTAAAAAGAAGTGTCAGGGTTACACCGGCTATATTTTCACGGGCAATCTCGACCTGGCAAAAAAGATCGGTTTAAAAGCGAGCCGGCGCATTGAATTTTACACCGCCAAGCTCGATTGCAGGCTGCTTGAATACGAGTTGTATATCGGCTCGCGCAGGAAGGAATTGCCGGACAGCGAAACGGCAAAATCAGAAAAATAAAAAAACGTCCCGCCTGATGACGGGACGCTGGTTTTAAAGGACGGTTTGTGTTTATCCGGTTACGTAGCTTGACTTCGACTTGTTCTTGTCGGTTGCGGTGGTAGCAGATGTACCGGTAGTTCCGGTCTGGGTGGCGGAAACATCCGAGTCTGTATATGAGCCTGTTCCGGTTGTTTTACCAACGCGAAGACGGTTCTCTACATTTTTCACTCCCGAAACTGCCTCTGCAAGATCCTCGGCTCTTCTCTTCTCGCTGCGATCATTCACCGTTCCTGTCAGAGTTACATCTCCCTTGTTCACTGTCACGTCAATTTCGGCGGCATCAATCCACGGGTCATCGCTAAGCCTGTCATTGATATCCTCGCGGATTCTTTCGTCTGAACGCGTATAGTTTTTCGGGCCGCGTCCCTTGAAGTTCATACGCTCGTCACGCTGTCTTCTGCGCTCGGCATCTTCGTCGCCGAACCAGCTCGAGACTTCATCCCGTGTGCGATCCCACCATGAACGTTCATTGCGGTCGCCGCGGCCTTCATCGCGTCCCTGGTTACGTCCGTAGTAGTTGCGGTAGTTTGTAGATCCATAATTCGGATTTTCGTCATAACTTCTCCGCCCGCGGTTTTCATAGTTCCCGCTATAGTCTGCTCCTCCCAGTCCGGAGTAGCCGCTGTTGGAGCCGCGATCGAAGCGCTCGTAGTCGCGGTCGTATAACCCGCGATTGCTCCCGAATGACGTTCTTCCACTGTTATCACCATACGAGCCGCTATCATAGTACGAGCTGTTGCCCATATAATTTCCACCACCGTAAGAGGAGCCATATTCCCTGCCGCCATAACCGTAATTGCGGTTCTGACCGTAGCCGCCCATGTTGG
>DASPNN010000410.1:0-6128 GCA_035626495.1 Chryseosolibacter sp. | reverse complement strand
ATAATTAGGAAACGTAATACCTTATCTACTGATAAAGAGTTACTTACTAAACTAAAATCTTATGCCAAAGCGGCTGTTTCCATCGGACGCGTTAAAATGGGCTATAAAAAAAGAAACCCCGCATTCGAAAATGCGGGGTTTTTTCCCTCCTTGACTTTCCCACTTACTACTATATATAGGAAGGCTTGATTTTAAAAATATTCCCCGGACGGCTTCCGGGGAAATTTATCCATATCCTAACCTTTTAAACCCCACTAGTTATTATGAATATGGCTATGCACAATTGTATAAAACTGTGCCTGGGAAACTCTGTTTAAAAAACGAAGTGATTTAGCTTTTTGTTCATCCGGACTATAGAAAATTTTCCCACGCCGGTCCGGTAAAGCAACCGTTGTACATGTCTCGGCGCTTCCGCGCCGGTTCAATTCAGCATGGTGATTGCAATCATACATCATCGGTGTGGGCTCTGAGGTATAGTTCTTTTACTCAGCGACATGCACCAAACAGGTGGAGTCAAGTAGGATTTGATATATGTGTTATGAAAAAATCAATTGGAAGTTTCTTAATGCTGGCAGCTCTGTTGCTGGTTAACTCATGCGCTAAGAACCCCGTGACCGGACGATCGGATCTCATGCTGATGTCTGAAAGCCAGGAGATCGCGCTCGGACAGCAAGCAGACCCGGAGATCGTCGCCTATATGGGAATTTATGAGGATCCCGCCCTGCAAAAGTTTATCAACGAAAAGGGCCAGCAAATGGCAGCGGTCTCGCACCGCAAGAATTTGAAATATCAATTCAAAATCGTTGATTCAGATGTGGTAAACGCGTTCGCAGTGCCCGGCGGCTACGTTTATTTTACGCGTGGTATCATGGCACATTTCAACAATGAAGCGGAATTCGCAGGGGTACTCGGTCACGAGATCGGACATATTACTGCACGGCACTCAGCCAAACAATACAGCAAAGCCATGCTTGCGCAGATCGGGCTGGTCGCCGGCTCGGTAGTATCGCCTACGTTCGGGCAGTACGCGGAACTCGCCTCCCAGGGCCTTGGACTGCTGTTCCTTAAATTCGGACGCGATGCCGAAAGTCAGTCGGACCGACTCGGTGTTGAATACTCTACCAAGATTGGCTACGATGCCCAAGAGATGTCACAGTTTTTCAGCACGCTCGACAGGCTTCGGAAAGTTCAGGGCTCGGAAGAGGTTCCCACATTTCTTTCCACGCACCCTGATCCCGCCGATCGCGAAGGTAAGGTTTCCAAGCTCGCGAAGAACTGGCGTGCCAAAGTTGGTGATCAGACGCTCAAGGTCAATCGCGACAACTATCTGAGGATGATTGACGGCCTGGTTTACGGAGAAGACCCGAAGCAGGGGTATGTCGAGAACAATATGTTTTATCACCCGGTATTGAAGTTCCAGTTTGCAACACCGAGCCAATGGAAACTTACCAATACTCCGCAGCAGGTTCAAATGGCGGATCCGCAAGGTCAGGCAGTCATGATTTTCACACTTGCACCCGGTAACTCGCTAGACAACGCCGCGCAGCAACTTCTTCAGAAATATCAGCTTACCGCCGTTGATTCGAAACGTGACAACGTGAACGGACTCAATGCGATTGCCATTATCGCCGATCAAGGTGCGCAGCAGCCACAGCAACAACAGCAACAGCAACAAAGTGTCCGCACCCTTATTTATCTCATCGAATACGGAGGAAATATTTACACGATGATTGGCGCATCGGCGCGCAACAATTTCAACGGCTACGTGAGACTTTTTCAGAATGTTTCAACCAGCTTTAACGAACTGCGTGATCCCGATAAGCTCAACCGCGAGCCGGAACGCGTGAGAATAAAAACCGTCGATCGCGCCGGAACACTACAGCAAGTGCTGGCGTATTACCAGGTCCCCGAAAAACGTTTCGAGGAGCTCGCTGTGCTGAATGGAATGGAGCTCGATGAGCGCATTCCACAGGGCACGCTGATCAAAGTAGTCGAGCGCGGAACGCCGCCTAATGTCAGGAGATAAAGAAAATTCGAAATCGCATCAAAGAATGCGTCCTACACCGGGCGCATTCTTTTTTATAGCAGGTTGGCGTGATTTTACTTTGGTTAAAAACAAAACATTGCTTATGGAACTGGCAATTATTTTTCTAGTTGTTGCGATACTCGGTTTTTTTCTCTGGCGGAGCTATGCGAATAACAAAGCCCAGAACCCCTCCAAGGGACCTGATCGCAGCAACCCGAATCCGAATGCTCCTACATCGAGCAAGAGGATGTAGCCTTTGCTAGTGCGCTGTGGAATTAGCTTTGGCTTCACGACGCGTGTGCAGTATCACGCGTGCGGTGGCCAGCGCCATCAGGCCTGCAAACACGCAGACGGCCATCATTGCTACCATGGGTGCTGCGCTTCCGTCATGAAAGACACTTACGAGCGCCGTCACCACTCCCGCCAACGCCATTCTAAATGTGCCCAGAAGGGAAGCGGCACTTCCTGTATTCTTCGTGAAAGGGGCCAGCGCCAGGGCAGTAGCATTGGCGTTGGTCAAACCATGCACCGACAGGAATAGGACTGTCATGATTGTCAGAGTCAAAATGCCGAATATTCCAGTTACGACTCCCGCCACGAGGATTGCACCCATGATTCCCTGGTATATCATCGAGATGGATATTATCCGGTGACTGGAAAATTTGCGCAGGAGCACGTGATTAAGCTGCGCGCAAGCAATGATGGTCCCGCCGACAAGGGCAAAGATCCAGCCATAGACCTGTTCGGATGTGCCGTAGCGGTTGATGTAAACGTCCGCCGATCCTGCGATAAACGCAAACGGCGCGGCGCTGGCCAACCCACCCGCTACGCAATAGAGCAGGAATTGCCGGTTTCGGATGACAGCGTAAAAGTTCCGAAGCACCGATGCAGGCAGTAAGGAGACCGACTTGTCTGGCGCGTTGCCGGCCGGCAGAAGATAATAGACCAAAATCAGAATGATCAGAGTAATGATCGACAGTGTAACAAATACCGACTGCCACCCGAGACTCGCGGTGAGGTATCCACCCACCGTCGGGGCGACCATCGGCGATACCGCGATGACCAGGATCATCCACGAAAATACGTGAGCGGTGCGATGGGCGGGAAACAGGTCGCGGACGAGTGTTTGCGCCGCAATCATTCCCGCGCAGCCGCCAAGAGCCTGGAGAAACCGCACGGCGATGAGCATTTCAACGGAACGGGTAAGCGCACATGATAAGGAGGCCACAGCGTACACAGCCAGCCCGGCGTACAGCGGTTTTTTTCTGCCGAACCGGTCCAGCAACGGACCATACGCCAATTGCCCGGCGGCGATGCCTACAAAGTAGCTGGTCAGCGACAACTGTACGCTGGCGACGGAAGTATCGAGGTCTTCAGCAATGGCCGGAAACCCGGGGAGATACATGTCGATCGCAAAGGGGCTGATCGTGGACAACGCTCCCAGAATCAGGATCAGCACAAGTTGTTGTTTTCGTTCCATGGACCTACATCAAACTGTTTTGAGGGGTGAAAGGTTGCTACTCAGAGATAAATAACATAAAATACGGATGATTTGATTATCTATTGATACCATGTTAGCACTGAAAAGAATTCTAACAGTCGCATTTGCAATGATCGCGATTGCAGGGTGGGCCCAAACTGGCAAAGTGAAGGACAACCTCAGGATGCAGAGTAAGATCCTGAAAGGCGAACGCAGGTTTGCCGTTTACTTTCCACCCGATTACGAAACGTCCGATCGCAGCTACCCGGTGCTGTACCTTTTACACGGTGGCGGCGACGACCAAACGGGCTGGATTCAGTTTGGCGAAGTCCTCCACATCGCTGACAAAGCCATTCACGACGGAACCGCCACACCCATGGTGATTGTCATGCCCGATGCAAGCACCGGCAAACGCGGCTATTTCAATGATGTCCAGGGGGATTGGCGCTATGAGGATTTTTTCTTTCAGGAGTTCATCCCTTACGTTGAAAGCACTTTCAGGATCAAGAAGGAAAAACGGTTTCGGGCGGTAGCGGGCCTGTCGATGGGAGGGGAAGGGTCGTTTGTGTATGCCCTCCACCACCCCGAACTTTTCTCATCAGCCTGTCCTTTGAGCGCCGCCACCGGGCCGCATACATTGGAGATGACAAAAGAATACCTCAAGCGCCGTGAAATGCCGTTCACCTCGGAGGCGGAAGTGGAAGCGTATTTTAATAAATACAGCGTGTTGCAGTTAATCGCGTCAATGCCTGATGATCAAAAGAAAAATGTGCGCTGGTACATCGACTGTGGCGATGACGATTTCCTGTTTGAAGGTAATTCGTTGGTTCATATTGCCATGAAAAAAAAAGAGATTCCCCACGAATTCCGGATTTACGACGGTGCACACAACTGGACATACTGGCGCAGGGCCCTGCCTGCTGTTTTGCAGTTTGTGTCCGACGCATTTCATCAATACTAGGCCCTACCAGGCCCTCCGGCGTCCCAGGACCGGCACCAATAGCGCAGTTGGCTTTTGTCTTTGAATTACAAGTTTAACTTTGCAGCAAAATTTAATATACCAGTATGAAACAAATCCTTGTAGTAGCATTTGGAATGGCGGCGGTGACACTGAGTTGCCAGGCGCCAAAAGAGAATACCGGAGATGCCGCCGATACGGTTGCAGTCGATACAGTGGCAAAATCTCCCGTGTCCCTTGCCCTCAAGTGGGAAACTGATTCTGTGCTGACGACTTGTGAGTCTGTGATTTACGATCCCAGACGCAATATGTTATATGTATCCAACATCAACGGTCAGCCCGATGCCAAGGACAAGAACGGATTCATTTCGAAAATTACCCCCGAGGGACAGGTGAGCGAAGTTCAGTGGGTCAAGGGGCTCGACGCGCCGAAGGGAATGGGTATTTCCGGAGACAAGTTGTACGTCACTGATATTGACCGGGTTGTCGAGGTCGATCTGAACAACGGAAAAATCACGAAAACATTCGCAGTTCAGGGTGCGAAATTTCTGAACGACATCGCCGTTGACGGAAAGGGACGGATATTTGTGAGTGATATGGCAGCTGGAAATATTCTTCTAATCGAGGGCGGAAAACTTTCGAAGTGGCTCGAGAACGTTCCTGGTCCCAATGGATTGTTCGCGCAGGATTCAACACTGGTGATGCTGAGTTGGGACAAAAAATCCATCAATACCATCGACATGGGCACCAAACAGACGACAGAAAAAACGACAGGTATTGAAAACCTGGACGGCGTCGAGTATTTGGGTGACAATTCATATATAGTTTCCAGCTGGAACGGGATGATCCATTATGTGGACAAGGACTGGAAAAGCCGGCTTTTGCTGGATCTGCGGGCAGATTCTGTCAATTCTGCAGACATCGAATACATCGAAGCCAGAAACCTGCTGCTGGTGCCTACATTTTTCAAAAATACCGTCAGGGCATACGAGGTCAAACGATAACATGGAAGTAGCCAAAAAAATAGGCTGGATTATCCAGCCTATTTTTTATGTCGTAATCGCTTGAAAGCGACAATCACTCCTTCGCCTCGTGGGTCTTGAGCTTGAGGATCTCCTTGTCTATCCGGTACAAGCCCCCATCTTCGGTGCCGATGATGTCGAATATCTCAATGCAACGTCGGGCCTGCTGTTCCTCCTCGATCTGTTCATCAAGGTACCACTGAAGGAACTTGGCTGTCTGGTAATCCTTCACCTTATGGCAATGATCGGTGATGCGGTTGAAGCTTTGGGTGATGGAGATCTCCTGTTCAAGCGCCTTGACCAGAATGTCGCGAAGTCCTTCGAAGTTCTTTTCGATCTTTGAAACGTCGGGAGAAACGGGTAGTCCGCCGACGTCGACGATATAATTAAAAAGCTTGAGCATGTGTTCACGCTCTTCGCCCGATTGGATCTTGAAGTAATCCCCTGTGCCATTGAGGCCCTGTGAATAGCACCAGGCCGACATCGACAGGTAAGTGGAGGATGAATGTTGTTCCATAGCAATCTGTTCATTCAGCATATCGAGCACGCTATCCTGAACAGATGTTTTCAAACGTATAACGGATGTACCCATAATTTTTAAACTCGCTGTATTAAGTGCCCTAAAATTGTATACTGTAAAAT
>DASPNN010000409.1:0-6608 GCA_035626495.1 Chryseosolibacter sp. | reverse complement strand
TCATCGGTTGGCAATACGAGTTAGCGCTTTCCGGCTCTAAAATCAATTAAGGAAGATATTCATCAAGAAAACCAGTCATTTCCTGCCGGACTTTCATTGCTTCTTTCCGCGCCGCACCGGCAAAGTCCTTGTCGTTGGAAGCATAAATAATTGCGCGGGCTGAATTCACCAATAGACCACACTGGCTGTTCATGCCGTATTTGGATACAGTCTTAAGGTCGCCACCCTGAGCGCCAATACCGGGAACGAGAAAAAAGTACGACGGGACAATTTCACGGATGCTGCGGATTTTCTCCGGGTGGGTTGCGCCGACAACAAACATCAGCTGATCATGGCTACCCCATTTCTTTGCCTTCAGCAGCACCTCTTCGTATAGCTTGCGGCCGGTCACTTTTGACTCAATCAGCTGGAAATCGCTGCTCCCCGGATTGGAGGTGTGTGCAAGCAAGATCACCCATTTACCGGCAAACTGGAGGAACGGCTTGACAGAGTCCTCTCCCATATATGGCGCGACAGTCACGGAGTCGAAGTTCATCTGTTGAAAGAAGGCCTTTGCATACATGCCTGACGTGTTGCCGATGTCGCCACGTTTGGCGTCTGCGATCGTGAATATATCGGGGGGGATATACGCAAGGGTTTTGCGCAGACTCTCCCACCCTTTTGAGCCCATCGCTTCGTAGAACGCGACGTTCGGCTTGTAAGCGACACACAAGTCATGGGTTGCATCGATGATCTGCTTATTGAATTCGAACACCGGGTCATCGGAAGATTGCAGGTGTGCGGGAATTTTTTCAAGGTCTGTGTCAAGCCCGATACAGAGGTATGATCGCTTGGCAGTGATCTGTTGAAATAGCTGGTCGGCATTCATGGCAGCAAAAATACATAAACCTCAAAAACAAAAACGGCCGATCCTCGTGAATCAGCCGGCTTTATGATCTTGCTACCGCCTTATCTCAGGTCAATGACATCGACGCCCGGGTATTTTTTGGGATCGAAGGTAAAAAATGCATCCGGGATCGCGCCGTTGGGGGCGAACTTGGTGATCGTGTACTTGTATTTATTCCCACCCTTATCGAACATCACAAAACTTTGCACGCTTTTGTCTTTCTTGGAGATATTCATCCTGACCTTAAAAAATTGCGCGTCTTTTTTTTCCGGAACAAGATCCACGACCTCGCAAAGCACACCGCCTTCGGTCTTGTCCTCCAGATACAAATATTTGTAACCTTTTTTATAGATATCGTAGAACTTGGATAGGTTAAGCTCGTCGGAGTCCGGATCGTAGTTGTCGATGTTGACCTCTTTCGCTTCCGGCAGGTAAGTCCAGAGGGTAGTGCCATTGTTGATGACTTCCTGTTCGGGGAATACCAGCTTGAACTTATCACCCTTGACGGTGATCTTGCCTTTAAACTCCTCGTTCACCTTTTCCGTCTCATTGGTGAGGGTGTAGGAGATGTTTGCTTCAAATCCCGGAATGCTTCGGTACTTCTTGCTAACGGCATCCAGTATTTCAAGCGCTTTTGGATCGTATTGTCCAAAGCCGACTTTAACAAATAATACCATCAGGAGTCCTAAGAGTGAGTGTTTCATTGAGTAACCAATTAATGGTGTGAATTTACGACGGACTATGTTTTTCGCGAAGCTCGTTCAATAATTGTTCCAAACTTATTTCATCTTTTATCAACACCTCCCGGGCCTTGCTGCCTTCAAACGGACCGACAATTCCCGCCGCTTCAAGCTGGTCGATCAGGCGGCCCGCCCTATTATAGCCTAATTTGAGCTTCCGTTGAATAAGTGACGTGCTTCCCTGTTGGTGGCCCACAATGAGCCGGGCTGCATCTTCGAATAAGGCATCGCGATCCGAAAGATCAACCGCATTTGCTCCGCCTTCGTCTTCTCCTTCGTATTCAGGCAGCATATATGCAGTGTCATATCCCCGCTGCGAGCCAATGAAGTCAACGACTTTTTCGATCTCGGGTGTATCAACAAAGGGACATTGCAAGCGAATAATATCCGATCCCGAGGAAAGGAGCATGTCTCCCTGCCCCACAAGCTGGTCCGCGCCACCGGTGTCGAGAATTGTTCGCGAGTCGACCTTGGATGTAACACGGAATGAGAGGCGCGCGGGGAAGTTAGCCTTGATCACGCCGGTAATTACATTCACCGACGGTCTTTGTGTTGCAACCACGAGGTGAATTCCGATGGCACGGGCAAGCTGCGCAAGACGCGCGATCGGTGTTTCCACTTCCTTGCCCGCCGTCATCATCAGGTCGGCGAGTTCGTCAATGACCAGTACGATATACGGCAGGAAACGGTGTCCTTCCTTCGGATTCAATTTACGCGCAATGAATTTCGTATTATACTCTTTCAGATTGCGGGCACCAGCATCTTTCAAAATCTCATACCGGTTTTCCATTTCAATGCAGAGGGAATTCAACGTGTGGACGACCTTGCGTGTATCGGTAATGATGGCCTCTTCGCTATTTGGCAATTTCGCAAGGAAATGACGCTCGACCTTTGAGTACACCGACATCTCCACTTTTTTCGGATCGACCAGGACAAACTTGAGCTGCGACGGATGTCTTTTATACAGCAAGGAAGTGAGTATCACGTTAAGACCGACCGATTTTCCCTGGCCGGTAGCCCCGGCAACCAGCAAGTGCGGCATCTTCGCCAGGTCGATCACCATCGCTTCGTTGGAGATCGTCTTGCCGAGAGCGATCGGAAGTTCTTTGTCGGATTTCGCGAATGCCGGCGCAGCCAGCATCGAACGAATGCTCACCATCTCGCGATTCTTATTCGGAACTTCAATTCCAATAGTTCCTTTTCCAGGAATTGGTGCAATGATCCTGATCCCGAGTGCCGACAGGCTCAGGGCGATGTCATCCTCGAGGTTTTTAATTCTGGAGATTTTGATACCAGCGTCCGGAACAATTTCGTACAATGTCACCGTCGGTCCAATCGTGGCTTTAATGCTTTGGATCCCGATCTTGAAATTAACCAGGGTCGCGACGATCTTGTCCTTGTTCTGGTTCAGTTCTTCCTGGGTTACACCTGCTTTGCCCGGATCGTATTCATTGAGCAATTCCAATGCAGGAAACTTATAGCTGCTCAGGTCTAGTGTCGGATCATAAACACCCTGCTCCTCCACCAGCTGCTCTGCAACTTTTTCAGGGTCGGGTGTTTCTTCAATCGTGAACAAAGGCTCGACCGGTTCTTTTTTATGTGGCTCCGGTCTGGGAGCTACCGGTTTGGTCACTTCCAATTGGAGTTCCTGGGCAACGATCGGCTGAATTTCCGGTGGTTTGACCAGAACAGGATCGTTCAGCTTGCCGCCGTTATTGGCCGAATCGGGCCAGTTGTCCTGATCATCCGTATAATTTGAAAACAGCGGCTCTTCACCATTTTCCTCTTTTACAATCGCATCGACGCCCATCGGTTTGGGATCGCGCACGGAAAATGCAGGGATGGCCGTCACATTAAAAAAGAAGATAATAAAAAGGAATAAAGCGAGAATCAAGACCAGGAACGTGCCCCAACCGAACATGCCGTCACTGAGGATGGCGAGCTGGAATCCGAGGCCGCCGCCAAGAAAGCCCCACTCCGTGCCGCCGTCATTTTTCAGTGTCATATACCCAAGCAAAAGGCACAACCAGATCCCCGAAAATACCGAGAAGACAGAGAATGAAAAGATCCGCAGCAGCTGCCGGTTAAATACAAGATTGAACCCAATAAGAAACAGCAGTGGCGGAATGAAAAATGCCGCAATGCCAAACCACCGGTAAATAAAGTAATGTGACGTAACCGCACCGTATAGTCCGAGCCAGTTACTGGCCTCACGGCCCGATTCGATCAGTGTGCTGTCACCGAGTTGCTCAACAACACTATAGTCGGCCTTGCCGGTGAACAGATATGAAAACAGCGCAAGAAAAATGTACAGTCCTGCGATCATCAGAAATATCCCGACCGCAAGTCTCAAACGCGGATCCTTTAGAAAATCAAAATTGAACTTGCGCTTCGACGACCTGCCCTTCTTCTCTTTGTCAGATTTCTTAAAGGTGTTTGACTTGTACGTGTTTTGTGCCATCTCCTTAATCTGCAAAACTAACTAAAAACCACCAAAACCAGTCAAACCGGCTACGGATACTTTCTACCTGCAGGCAATCGCATCAGCGTCGTTGACTTTGTTGTTGAATACATCTACTTTGACTTTTCATTAACCTATTGAAAATGAAACGAATCGTTTATTTGGGCGCCACTTTGCTTGCATTTGGGGTCCTCAGTGGTTGCTCGACGGTGAAAAAAGAAGATCCCGTTGATCAACCGAAGGCACCGGTTGCAGAAAAAGTCCCGTACGAGCTCACCGCTCATGGCAACAAGCGCATCGACAACTATTATTGGATGAAATTGTCGGACGCGCAGAAGAATGCCGGAAAAAAGGACTCGGCGACCATTAAGGTTCTGGATTACCTCAATGCCGAAAATGAATACCTGAAAAGCAGGCTCAAACACACAGAGGCTTTCCAGGAAAAACTTTATAACGAGATTATCGGACGCATCAAGCAAACCGACGAATCCGTACCGTACAAAGACAACGGTTATTGGTACTACGACCGGTATGAAGAGGGCCAGGAGTATCCGATCTACTGCCGGAAAAAGGAATCGCTGACCGCGCCGGAGGAGATCATACTCAACGTGAACGAGCTTGCGAAGGGCCATGATTACTACCAGGTCCGAGGTCTGAAGGTGAGTGAAGACAATAACCTGCTTGCCTACGGCGTGGACACTGTCAGTCGCAGGAGGTATACGATCTATGTGAAAGACCTGCGTTCCGGCAAGATCGTCGAGGAGCCCGTGCCGAATACGGAAGGTTACGTCGTGTGGGCTAACAACAACAAGACATTTTTCTACAGCAAGAAAGATTCCGTGACCTTGCGGTCAGACCGGATCTTCCGCCACCAACTCGGTACCGCACCGGTGGCCGATCCGATGATATTCCAGGAGGCGGATGAGACTTTTTATACAGGTATTTACAAGACCAAATCTGATAAATACCTTGTCATTTGGTCGGGCAGTACACTTACGAATTATTACCAGATTCTCAACGCGAACGAGCCGGCCGGCAAATTCCGGGAATTCAGTCCGCGCGAAAAAGGCGTTGAATACTCCATCGACCATTATGGTGACAAGTTTTACGTCGTTACAAACCTGGACGCGCAGAATTTTCGTCTGATGGAAACTCCAGAGAGTAAAACAGCACGGCAAAACTGGAAAGAGAAAATTGCCCATCGCAAAGACACCCTGCTGTCGGGCATCGAGATCTTCCGGGATTATCTTGTCCTAACCGAACGCGCCAATGCCAACACCCTCATGCGCATCATTGACCAGAAGACTGCGAAGAAGCACTACCTCGATTTCGGCGAACCTGCTTACGTGACGTATCCCTCGATCAATATCGACTTCGATACGGATATTTTGCGTTATGGCTACGCTTCGCTTACGACCCCCAACTCGACCTATGATTATAATATGAAAACACGGGAGAAAAAGCTCCTGAAGCAGCAGGAGGTGGTCGGTGGCTACAATCCGGAGGACTATCAAACGGAGAGGCTATGGGCAACAGCCGAGGATGGAACTCGGATCCCGATGTCTATCGTATACAAAAAGGGGATCAAGAAAGACGGCAGCAACCCCACCCTGCTCTACGGCTATGGCAGCTACGGCTCGAGCACCGACCCATCGTTTTCCTCGACCCGGCTGAGCCTTCTGAACCGTGGGTTCATTTATGCGCTTGCTCATATTCGGGGTGGCCAGGAAATGGGGCGTCAATGGTATGAAGACGGGAAGATGTTCAAGAAAAAGAACACGTTCACCGATTTCATAGACTGCGCTGAATTTCTCATCGAGGAGAAGTACACCAAACCGGAAAATATGTACGCGATGGGTGGCAGCGCAGGAGGCCTGTTGATGGGCGCGGTCGTAAATATGCGACCCGACCTTTTCAAAGGAGTGATCGCAAAAGTGCCTTTCGTGGATGTCGTCACCACCATGCTTGACGAGGATATTCCGCTTACGACAGGCGAGTTTGACGAGTGGGGTAACCCCGACGTGCTCGAGTCCTACATGTATATGCTGGAGTATTCCCCCTATGACCAGGTAAAGCCGCAGAATTATCCGAACATGCTTGTCACCACCGGACTTCACGATTCCCAGGTCCAGTATTGGGAGCCAGCCAAGTGGGTGGCCAAGCTGCGCGAAATGAAAACCGATAACAACATGCTTCTGCTCCGAACCAACATGGAGACTGGGCACGGTGGAACTACCGGACGTTTCAAGGTCTATAAAGAGATTGCGCAGGAATATGCTTTCCTGCTCGACCTGGCGGGGAAAACCGAATAAGCGATCGGCTAGATAACACGCGTAACATTGCCTTTGGCGGAAGCGGCCAACGCGCGGTTGATGTCTTTGACGAACGACGGCCCTTCATAAACAAAGCCGGTGTAGATCTGAATGAGGTCTGCGCCGGCTTTCAATTTTTCGATCGCATCTTCCGGCGTCATGATTCCTCCCACACCAATGATGGGAAAGTCTGGTCCGAGCTTTTGCCT
>DASPNN010000408.1:0-2000 GCA_035626495.1 Chryseosolibacter sp. | reverse complement strand
AAACCCATTGCCATCACACTAAAAGATGACTCGGTGATCAACGGCGCTTGTCGCGATCTTTTGGGTGATCAGTTGATCCCGGTTGAGGTTGCAGGGAACGAATATGTTGTATTACGGGGTTTCTTAAGCAATCAGGAATATTTGTTTATCACGGCGACAGAGAACAATACGGAGATATACATTAACGGCGCAACTCAGCCACGAGCGATCATTAACAAAGGGCAAGTGCATCGGTATCCGATTGCCGGACCATCCACTTTTGTTCGCGCCTCTAAAGCCATCTATGTTTTTCACGTTACTGGTTTTGGCTGTGAAATGGGGATGGCTATCCTTCCGTCGATCAACTGCAAAGGTTCCACACAGATCGGGTTCTCAAGAACAACGAATGAATTTTTTGGCTTGAACATCCTGGTAAGGAAAGAAGGGATCGGGAATTTCAAACTCAATAACTCAACTACGCTCGTGCCGGCAACAGCATTCGCAGCGGTGCCCGGAACCAATGACAAATGGTATGCAGCCCAGCTCAGTTTTGAGACGAATCAGATAGCCGTCGGCCAGGCAAGCCTGATTTCAAATACCGGTAACTCATTTCAGATCGGTATTATCAATGGCAACGCGTCCACCACATGCAAGTATGGATATTTCTCATCTTTCAGTACGCTTTTTATTGGTGACGATTTCGCGATCTGCGAAGGCCAAACCGCTACACTGGACGCCGGAGCTGACAAGGAGTCTTATCAATGGAATACAGGGTCAACGAGCCAGGAGATCACCGTAACCGATCCTGGCAAGTATTGGGTGAAGGTTGTCCGTGAGGAGTGTGAGCTCTACGATACTGTTACCGTGGATGTTCGTAAAGGAATTGTGGATATCGCGAGTACAGCCGGCATTTGTCCGGGTGAAGTGTCTAATGTAGATGGTAAGGAAAATTTCAGCTGGAAGTGGTCCAATGGCTCCACAGATCGTTATCTGAAAACCCAAGTCCCGGGAAAATATTGGGTGAACGTGTTTGATTATACCGGTTGTCAGGCGAGTGACACAGTTTACGTGCATGTCAAGGCTGTCGCAGATCTCGACCTGGGAAATGATATTGAGAAATGTCCGCGCGATTCGGCGAAGTTTGATGTGTCTTATGTGTCATCGACCTACTTGTGGAGTGATGGGAAAACAACACCCGACAATACGTTTCTTTCGGGAGGTGACTATTGGGTAAAAGTATTTTTTAATGGATGTACGGTTTCGGATACGGTCACGATCCAAAATCTGCCCGGTCCTGAGCAAGATTCCATTTATGGAAGTCCGTCGGTATGTCCATTGGTAGAAGGTGTTGAATACTCGACCGACGACATCGGGCAATCGGATTATAAGTGGTTTGTAGAGGGAGGCAATATTGTTGCGGCCGATGGTAGTCGTTTATCGATAAATTGGGGTGCTGCACGAAGCGATGCATTGGTCAAGCTTGTCGTCACCAACGGCCAGGGCTGCTCAGGCGATACGTTGGAATTTCCCGTAAGGATCAATGCAGAATTACTTGTCGAACTTCCATCTGGCCCGGATACGCTTTGTGTCAATCAGGCTTCTCAGATTTTGTACACAACTTCCGTCACAAACGGATCAAACTACCAATGGAATGTTTCAGGTGGAGAGGTAGTAAGTGGTCAAGGCACTTCTGAAGTGACAATCAACTGGCTTGAAGGATTGAACAGACTTTTCATCGAGGAAACGAGCACTACAATTGACACCGTATGCACCGGCGTGTCTCCCGAATTGACCGTTTTTGTTTTTCGTGATAACACGAGTATCGGATTGAATCAGGTTACCGTGGACACATCGATAGCCAATCGCATTCACGTCCGTTGGACATTTTCAGGGAACAACGACATCCAGCCCATCAATCTCTATAAGCGAGCTGAAGGGTCGACGGATTGGCAAGTTCTTTCGATGCTGACACCAGGAAATCCGGAGTTTACAGACGATCAAAGTCTCACGGATGATTCATC
>DASPNN010000407.1:0-2604 GCA_035626495.1 Chryseosolibacter sp. | reverse complement strand
AAATAACGGTCTTACTTCGAACTACATTGCGAGGTTTATCCGGGGGGCAGACGGATCATTTTGGGTCAGCGCCTGGGAGGGTGGATTGTTCAAGATCGTTTCCGGCTTCGACAAATTATCGCGGGTGCGATTTGAATTCGTTGGCGACTTTGCCTCCGAAAAGATCTCCTACGCCGTAAATTCTTTATGGGGTATCCAGAACGACGAATTGTATCGCGTCGATGTCCACTCGTATATTACTACACGCATCCGGGCTTTTAGCGCCGTGTCTGGTGGCGCCGACATCTACAACCTGTACTATGCGCCGAAAGGCAGCCTGTGGGCGGGGACTGTCGATGGGCTCATTGAATATCGGCCCAGCCTCGACTCGGCTTACCACCATCCCATTATCACCGGCAATGAAGTGGATTTCAGCAACATCATTAGCGATTCATACGGAAATATCTGGGCCGCAGCGGACCAGTTCATCATCAAGTACGATCCCGCGACCCGCGCGACAGCGATCTTTCCGCTGGACAAAGACATTCCCCTGAAAACATTTTATCAGAATTGCAGCGCACACCTGAGTGATGAAACAATCATGTTCGGCGGCGATAACGGATTCATCAGCTTTAAGCCCGACATCAGGCCGAACCATTATCAGCCCCGCGTGTACATTACTTCCCTCGAAATAAACAACAAGCCCGTCCACCCCTTGCAGGAGATCAATGATGAGAGTGTATTGAGAGAAGACATACCTTTTACCGAAGAGCTGGTGCTGAATTATTCCCAACGATCGATATCTATGTCCTTTGCTGCCCTGCACTACTGGCAGCCGGATATCAACGTGTTTGCCTATAGGATGGAGGGGCTTGATCACGATTGGAATTATGTCTCGGGCAAGAAAAACTTCGCTGTCTATTCAAACCTGCTCCCGGGTACCTACAAACTACGGATCCGAGCTACCAACAATTATGGAACCTGGAGTAACCGCGAAGCCGCCCTGACCGTGGTGGTCAGACCTCCGCTTTTCCTTAGCCCTATGTTTATCGGACTGTATGTGGTGGCAGCGGTCCTGGCCATCGCAGTCGGGTTCAGGATATATGCGATCCGGCTAAAGTTGAAAAATGAAATCAAGATCGCAAGAATAGAAAAAGAGTACGCAGAAGAAATCATTCAGGCGAAGCAACAGTTTTTTACAAGCATTTCCCACGAATTGCGCACGCCGATCAGTCTGATCATTCCACCGATCCAGCAAATCATCAAGCGCGGTAATCTGGACGAAGAAAACCGCAGCCTGATAACATTGGCGGAGAAAAATTCGCAGCGGCTACTCCGGCTGATCAACCAGATCCTGGATTTCCGAAAGCTGGAGCACGAAAACCAATCACTCAAGCTGAGCTGGTTTGATCTTGTGCCATTTGCGCGTGAGCTCTACACACTCTTCACCGATAAGGCGGCCAGAAACGAAATTGATTTTGTTTTCGACAGTAAAGTGAACGCGTGTACGATCTGGGCCGATAAGGAGAAAATCGAGATTATAATTTTCAACCTGCTCTCAAACGCTTTCAAGTTCACCCCGAAAAAGGGAGCAATCACTTTCTCCATCGATCTTGAGCAGCCGAGCGGCAGCAATGGATCTGTCAAACTTTCCGTGTCGGATTCAGGGATAGGCATCGCCCTGGAAGAACAATCGAGGATCTTCGAGCAGTTTTACCGAGCGCCGGAGGCACGCAAGCTGGATGACGGCTCAGGCATCGGGCTCACGCTGGTGGCCGAATACACAAAGCTCCACAAGGGGCAGATCAAGCTTCTGAGTGAGAAAGGCAAGGGCAGCACTTTCCAGATCCTCTTTCCGCTTGGCAATGATCACTTCCCGGTTGAGAAAAGCGACCAAGGCAGCGAAGTTAATGTGGTGGCCACACGGGCGAGTCAAAAGGAAAACGCTTATCACTTCAACCTGCGGTCGACCAAACCTCTGATCCTCATCGTCGAGGACAATACCGATATGATTGATTTTATCGTCGTGTCACTGCGGGAGAAGTATAATTTCATCACCGCAGAAAACGGAGTAGACGGTCTAACCAAGGTGCACAGTCTCTTGCCAGAGCTGGTCATCAGTGACATCATGATGCCCCTGATGGACGGGCTCGAATTCTGTCGCAAGATCAAAATGGACAATAAAACCAGCCACATCCCCATCATCCTGCTTACCGCAAAAGGGCTCACGAGTCAAAAAGTAGAGGGAATCCGCACAGGTGCCGACATTTACATGACCAAACCATTCGAGATCGAATTGCTCGAAGCACACATCGACCACCTGCTCGAGCGTCAGCGTGAACTGGGTCAGTACTTCAAAAATGAGCTCATCACCCAACCACCGTTGCTGACCGGCGGGGAAAACGAGGATGACAAATTTCTGAAGAAAGTGATGAATACAATCGAAGTAAATATTTCCAACCCGGAATTTTCCGTCGAGCTGCTCAGTGAAGAAATGGGAATGAGTTCCACCCACTTGTACCGGAAACTGAAATCTCTCACGCATCTGAGCGCCAACGAGATCATTAAAAAGTACAGGATCAAAAAAGCATCATTGCTGCTCAAAAACAAGGAAGGCAATATTTC
>DASPNN010000406.1:0-3954 GCA_035626495.1 Chryseosolibacter sp. | reverse complement strand
ATGGCATGATCGTCGACCAGTAGTATCCGTACGGATGTCACTTTCAATTTCGTCTTAAGAAAGCTAAAGATACCTGATTCGCTCATCTTACCCAAGATAGGCAGACGGGCCCTTTCAAAAATATCCGTGTCAGTGGGTATTTGGCGCTACCGTACCAGCATTGGCCGGCCGTAGTTTTATTGTTTCAACATCGGGTTGCGCCGTCTGTTGTAAGTTGGCGATGCGAATAATCATTGTGGTGCCAGTCATTCCCGGCCGCGAATCGATTTCAACCGAACCCTTGACGAGGTTCAGCCGCGAGCGAATATTTTTCCAACCGTTGCCACTGCTGTTATGTAGCACTGAAGTATCGAACCCTTTTCCATCATCCTCAATTGTCACATTGATTTCACCCTCGTGGCCGATCAGCTGAATCTGTATCAGCGATGCTTGTGCATATTTCATGACGTTGTTCACCCATTCCTGAATGACCCGATATAAGGAAATCTCCTCAAGCTCGGTCAATCGTTTTGGCAAATCAAAGCTGCTGACACGAATAACAATCTTGCCCGAACCATTCACGCGGTCACTCATCTCTTTCAGCGCAGGCACCAACCCGTGTTGCACCAGTGTTTGCGGCATCAGGTTAAAGGCGATCCCACGGATCTCATGGTGCATTTCATTGAGGATCTTTTCACCCCGGGCGAGTACTTCGACCCGCTCCTCCATCGAGGCCTCTTTGTCAATACTATGTAACGCAAGCCGAAGAGCGGAAATCAGTTGTCCCATTCCGTCATGAAGGTCTTGCGCAAAACGCTTTCGCTCAATCTCCTGCGACTGAATTGATGCCTGGATCTGGGCCTCCCGTATATACAGCTCCTTTTCCTTTTGAAGTATCTGCTGCTTTTTCCTCCATCGGCTGCGCAACAATAAAAAGATTATGGTAAGAAATCCAAGGGCGACAATAAGCGCCGCAGCCACCATCCTGCCCTGCTGAATTTCAGTTGCCTGTTCCAGAAGCTCGGCTTTCTGGATGGCAAGCTGCTTTTCTTTCTTCTCTGTTTCGTATTTCGTTTGCATTTCGGCAATCGCCTGCGTGCTCGCATTCTTGTACACTGTATCTTTTGCTATCGCGTAGAGTCGATAAAATTTACTGGCATTCCGGTAGTCGCCCAGACCTTCATAGTTTTTTGCGAGCGAAAGATAAGTTCCTTCGAATTTTAAGGTGAGCTTATACTCTTCCGCTATTGACAAAGCCTCGTTGCCAGCCGTGACTCCTTTTTTGAAATCGCCCGACTTGAAATAAAGATCCGACATCGTATAGAGGTCCGAAACAAGGAAAAAAGGATTACCGACCTTTTCACGGAACGGACGGGCCTTTAGATACTGTTCAATTGCAAGCTTATACTGCCCGGCGTTAGAATAAATCGTTCCCAGTATAAAATAAGCATTGGCCAAAGATTGATTGTCATTGCTTTTCCTTGCCGCGCTCATGCCCTTTTCAATAAAATACTTCGCCGAGTCGATCATCCCCAGCGCCCCGTAGCTCACAGCGACGTTATTGTAAGAATAGAGCAGGATCCACTCGTAAGGCCCCCCCTCGAGCAATCGCACATTTTCAAGTCCGTAACGGACACAGTTACGATATTGTTTTAGTTCGAGGTATGCCCAGGGAATGTTGGTTCGCAGTTTCATCTCCATTTCCGTATCCGGATGTCTTGCCACGATCTGCAATCCTTTAAATAAATAGTCGAGTCCCTTTTCTGGTTTGCCCGAAGTGATGTTTGTGTGCGCCGTGGCCAGATAAATTCGCACCAGCGCATGATCGTTGTTGGCGGCAATGGCCTTGTCATTCGCGAGCTGGAGCATCGTCACGGCGCTGTCCAACAGCCCAGTGCGGTTGTAATAAAGTCCTCTGGCCATGTAAGCGTACGCGAGCACCTGTGGGTCTTCGGACTCATCGTATTTTTTTGTTTCCAGGTAATAGGACCTCGCACGCTGTGTATCTACACGCAGATAGTAATAGACCAGCTCATACAATGCGCGTGAACGATCGACCCCTGCCAGCGAAGGCAAACGTGTTTCGATGCTGTCAATTGCAGATTTGGTCTGAGCAAAAGCAAAGACTGGGACGAAGAAGAACAGGGAAAGAAAAAGGCGTCTCATAAATGATAGGCGCTTTATCGCTAAAGGCCCGAGCTAATGGTTTTTGGGATATTTAAGATAAGTAAAATTACGATAATCTACTCAACCGATTTTCGGCCCGCGGATCCAACCGGCAGTGAGCCCATGAACGCCCAAAAGCGTCCATTCGATTGATCAGTTTTCATCGGCTGTTATCGTCGCAAAGCGACCAAACAGTTGTATGTACACAGAAATTTTTTTCTGTTTTTCATTGATGCGGCTCGCGGTTTTTGGCATCTTCGTAAGTCGTAAAAAGACATTTAGAAATAAGGTAAAGCAATCGTTTTAGTATACTGTTCTTAGTTTCCGCCCCTCCCGGTCTTGCCGTGGAGGGGCGGTTTCGTTATCGGGATACAGGTACGAACTAACAGTTGTTTACGAAGCGTAGCATAAAGTTTCGATTTTAAAAATGAGCCATTCAGCAAAAACATTATTCGACAAGATCTGGGACGCCCATGTGGTGAAGCAGAGCGACGGGTATCCCGACGTGGTGTACATCGATAGACATTTTATTCATGAAGTGACCAGCCCTCAGGCTTTCGACGGTCTGCGCAAGCGAGGCATCGGAGTTTTTAATCCTTCGCGCACCGCTGCCACTGCAGACCACAACGTGCCGACAAAGGACCAGCACCTGCCAATCCGTGAAGCGCTTTCGCGACACCAGGTTGAAACCCTGCGCAGGAACTGCAAGGAGTTCGGTGTCACGCTTTATGACCTGGGACATCCTTTTCAAGGTATTGTTCACATCATCGGCCCCGAACTTGGGCTCACACTGCCCGGTATGACCATCGTCTGCGGCGACAGCCATACTTCGACACACGGCGCGTTCGGCAACATCGCTTTCGGCATCGGTACCAGCGAGGTGGAGCAAGTGCTCGCAACGCAGTGTATACTTCAATACAAGCCGAAGCGAATGAAAATCGAGATCAACGGCAAGCTTGCAAAAGGTGTTCTTGCGAAAGACATCATCCTCTACATTATCGCCAGGATTTCTGCCTCTGGAGCGACCGGCTATTTTGTCGAATATGCCGGTGACACGATCCGGAATCTGTCAATGGAAGCGCGAATGACCATCTGCAACATGAGCATCGAGATGGGCGCGCGCGGTGGCTTGATCGCACCCGATGAAACTACTTTCAACTACATTAAAGGCCGTCAATTCGCCCCGAAGGGAGAACACTTCGAACGACTGGTTGAACAGTGGCGCCACCTCAAGTCTGATCCCGGCGCAGAATTCGATCGGGTCTTGACCTACGACGCGGCCGACATAGCCCCGATGATCACGTACGGAACGAACCCCGGCATGGGCATCAAGGTAACAGACCGGATACCGACGGTAGCTGAGTTGAAAGACATCAGTGAACAGACTTCTTTCAAGAAATCACTCGAATACATGGGACTCGAAGCGGGGACCTCCCTGCTTGGCAAGGCCGTGGATTATGTGTTCATCGGAAGCTGTACGAATGCGCGCATTGAGGACCTCCGTCTTGTCGCCGATATGGTCAAAGGAAAAACGAAAGCACCCAACGTGGAAGTGTGGGTTGTTCCAGGATCCAAGCAGGTCGAACAACAGGCGCGCAAAGAAGGGCTCGATAAAATATTCGAAGCGGCGGGATTCGAATTACGCGAACCCGGATGCTCCGCTTGCCTCGGCATGAACGAGGACAAGATCCCGGCCGGGAAATATTGCATCTCGACCTCCAACCGAAACTTCGAAGGCCGGCAGGGTCCCAAGTCCAGAACATTTCTTGCGAGCCCGCTCTCGGCTGCCGCCGCGGCGATCACTGGCAG
>DASPNN010000405.1:0-4157 GCA_035626495.1 Chryseosolibacter sp. | reverse complement strand
CCAACATGTTTTCCTCGTGATAAAAACCTAAAATCGTATCTTTGTCCATGAGACAAAGCTAATTTTATAAAGCCATTGAATTTACAAAAAAATATTAAAAAAATCGCACAGGATGTCCTAATCAATGAAGCCCGTGCGATTGAAAACCTCGCCAGCTATCTTGACAACGATTTCGAAGCCTGTGTAAACGAAATTTATTCTGCGAAAGGGCGCGTCGTCATTACAGGCATCGGCAAAAGTGCCATCGTGGCCAATAAAATTGTGGCAACTCTAAACTCAACCGGGACGCCCGCGCTTTTTATGCATGCAGCAGATGCCATCCACGGCGATCTCGGGATGATCCAAAAGGACGATATTGTCATCTGCATCTCAAAGAGCGGGAATACACCGGAGATCAAAGTGCTTATTCCCCTTCTCAAACGTAGAGGCTCCAAGCTTGTTGCCCTTGTCAGCAATACAAATTCATATTTATCACAGCAGGCCGATTACGTGCTTAATGCAACGATTGCAGAAGAAGCTTGCCCCCATAATCTCGCACCGACAACCAGCACGACCGCGCACATGGCGCTGGGTGACGCCGTGGCCGTGTGTTTGCTCCAGCTCAGAAATTTTTCCAGCCGCGATTTTGCCGAATACCATCCCGGTGGCTCGCTCGGAAAACAACTTTACCTCAAAGTTTCCGACATTTATATGCAGCATCAACTGCCTGCGGTCTCTCCCGACGCGACGCTCAAGCAGGTGATCGTCGAAATATCCTCGAAAAGGCTCGGTTGTACCTCGGTCATAGACGGGAACAAAGTTTTATTGGGAATAATTACTGACGGTGATCTCCGGCGAATGCTTGAAAAAGGAACGGACCTGAACAGCATCAAGGCCCGCGACATTATGACCAAAAATCCTAAGAGTATCGAAAAAGACGAATATGCCGTCAAAGCCCTGCAATTGATGCAGCAGAATAACATCACCCAACTGGTTGTCATGGATGGGCCTCTGGTCTCGGGATTTGTTCACCTGCACGATCTGCTCAAAGAAGGAATTGTATAAAAAAGCATAAATAACTTTCAAAAAATTCGGTGAGTACCGTCTTTTGCAAAACGTCTTATTGACAAAAACACAAGATGAATAAAAATCTATTTGTCGTACTCATGGCCGGTGGCGTGGGTGTGCGTTTCTGGCCCTACAGCCGCAATTCCCGACCTAAACAATTTCTCGACGTACTTGGAACCGGCAAAACGCTCATTCAGTCGACATTTGAGCGGTTTCTACCAATTTGTCCTGCCGAAAACATATACGTTGTTACCCATGAAGAACATGCCTCGCTGGTGAAACAGCAACTGCCGCAGCTCAGTCCGCACCAGGTCCTGGCGGAGCCTATGAGAAAAAATACGGCTGCCTGCATAGCATACGCCAGTTACAAAATCCATAAGACGAATCCAGACGCTGTCATCGTCGTCACACCATCCGATCACCTCATCCTCAAGGAGAATGAGTTTCGCGATGTGATCAAAAAAGCCGCCGACCAGGCCAAAGCGCAGGATAAGCTGATCACACTGGGGATCAAGCCCACGCGGCCTGAGACCGGATACGGTTATATCCAGTATCATCCCGAAAAATCCTTCGCTAAAAAAGTAAAGACATTCACCGAAAAACCGGAGCTGACGCTGGCTAAAAAATTCCTTGAAAGCGGCGACTTCGTCTGGAACGCGGGAATTTTTATCTGGGGAGCAAAAGCCATCCTCGACGCGATCCAGCAGCACATGCCAGAAATGTCGGAAGTTTTCGAAGAAATCAAATCCAAGCTCGGAACCGATCAGGAAACTGAGTCAATACGCGCCGCTTACCCACAATGCAAGAATATCTCGATCGACTACGGAATCATGGAGAAGGCTGGTAACGTGTATGTTTGCCTTGGTGACTTCAGCTGGTCCGACCTTGGGTCCTGGGCTTCGATCCATGAGATCTCCGACAAAGACACCAACAACAACGTTGTCAATGCCAATGCTCTTACGTATGAGTCACGAAACTGTATCATTAAAGGTTCTCCCGATAAGCTCATTGTTGCTCAAGGACTCAACGGATACCTGATCGGTGAATTCGGAAACGTGTTTATCGTTTGTGAAAAAGATAAGGAAGAACAATTTCGCCGCTTCGTCAACGACGTAAAGACCACCGAAAAAGCGAATGAATACTTATAATTTCGAGATTGCTAATTTCTAATTTTGAATTCCTGCCTGTTAGTTCGGCACGCTGTCGCAGATCGTTGCGTTTCCCAGTTTGCCGGTTGCCTGTTGTGCGTTTTAGTTGAGGAAGGGTGATTCAGCCCGGACGTTTTGTGAACCGTAACTCTTCTTCTCGTGTACTTTGGCTTCTGCTCTGCCGGCTTCAGAGCGCGCGACCGGATTAAAAGCATTGTTTGGGTAAATCGGTTTACTCGTATGAAACGCGAAAAAACCTGTAACCGGTAACTGGCAACATCGCCGCTAAAAGCACAAACTCAGCGGCTAGATCACGGCAGAATGTTAGGCAATTCGTAATTAGCAATCATTAGCAATCAGGAATTCGAAAATTCCCTTCTCCTTAAAACTTCGAACACCGCGACGCCGGCTGCAACGGACACGTTGAGTGAACCGATCTTGCCCTTCATGGGAATTCTCACCAACTCGTCCGCCTCGCGTAACAACACGTCCGATATGCCATCCTCCTCCGATCCCATCACGAGCGCGACCGGTCCATTTATCTCGCTTTCGTAGATGCTCTTGTTCGTCTTTTCAGTGCACGCAATGATCCGGATGCCATTTTCGCGAAGGAACTTCATGGTCTTTTTCAAATCTTTTTCCCGGCAGACCGGCACGTGATTCAGGGCGCCGGCGGAGGTCTTCATCGCATCACTTGCGATGGGGGCATTTCCTTTTTCGCCGATGACAATCCCATCCACGCCCGCACACTCGGCACTGCGTGCAATCGCGCCAAAGTTGCGAACATCCGTGATCCGGTCAAGCACGAGCAAAAATGGCTCACGTCCCGCGGCATACGCGCGGTCGATCAGGTTGTCAAGCGATGCGAATGTTACCGATGATAAAATGCAAATTACACCCTGGTGATTTTTGGACGACATGCGTTTCAGCTTCTCGGCAGGCACGAACGTGTACGGCGCATTGCTGTCGCGGGCAACCTGGATCAGTTCCTTGATCAGCTCATTGGTCAATCCAGACTGGATCATGATCTTCTCGATTTCCTTCCCCGCCCGGATCGCCTCGATCACAGCGCGTGTGCCATATATCATGTCGGTTTTTTCCATCAGTTAACTTGTCTTTCTAGTGGCCTCAGAAACGCGCGTTTCTCCACAGATCAATGATCTCATACCATTGCTCACGGAATTTTTTATTGCGGATCAGCACATAATTGTCGGGATCGAAAAGCGTCGGCGATTTAACGAAATCAAAAGTTTGTTCGAGTTTCCCGTCCTGATAATGCCACACTTCACGGTCGTTGAAACGATACACTTCGTCTGGCACGCCGAAAATAATGTAGATCATCCCGCGGTCTGTTTTCCATCCCTCCTTGTACGAGGTGAAATACTCGTTGGCGAACTCGACTCTGCGGAAGTAGCTGCGCATCAATTTTTTGGCGCGTTCCGTATCGGCCGTGATACTCAGGACCGTTCTGTCAAAAGCCTTCTTGTCGGCTGATAACTCGAGCCTGTCATACTCCTGTTTGGTACAAATATAGATCAATGGCCCGGGCAAATTCTGGAACTTTGTGAACTTCGGATAATCGCTTTCGACGCGCATCGAAAAACCCGCCACCTTCATGGTGTCTGTTTGAAAAAGGTACAGACCTTTCTTTTGCATAGCAAAGCGGTCGCTTCCGTTGAGCATATACACCGAGTCGGGTTTCATTGTTTTTGCAACGCGCGCCTGTCCCTCCGAAAAAGCTGGAGCTGCAGCCGGAAAATTATCATTATAATAGGACACTACCCACCGGTTATTCTTTTCGGCGAACTCTAACGACGCCGAGGGATGGACAAAAGACTTCACCAAAGGTTGTCCTTGTGACACGAGTTGATTGTTGACTGGATAATTCTCTTCCAATACGGTGAAAAAGTACCATGCCCTCTTTTGCGCCTGGTCCACTATTTTTGCCGCAAGGATTTTTGG
>DASPNN010000404.1:0-4077 GCA_035626495.1 Chryseosolibacter sp. | reverse complement strand
CCCTTTACTTGCCACCATGCTGCCCGCGATGCCGGACGACAAAACATGCGTCGTGCTCACCGGTAGCCCAAGATAGGTAGATACGCCGATGGTGCTGGCGGCCACGATTTCGGCGCTCGCCCCCTGCGCATAGTTAAGATGTTCTTTCCCGATTTTTTCGCCGATTGTTCTGACGATGCGTTTCCATCCGATCATTGTTCCCAGCCCGAGAGAAAACGCGATCATGACCGAAACCCAGGTCGGGGAATAGTCTGTTATTTTTCTGAGCGATTTCAATTCGGCTTTGATTGCGTCGACCTCCCCGGCGCTGATTCGCACATCCGATCGGGCCATCAGGTGTTTCAAATCGCGGTCAAGGATCATGATGTCTTTCCGCAGCAGGAATCGTTCGCCTTTTGGAATGGATGCAATCGCATGTTTATCACTGATCTCTTGTGAGAGGCGATGAACCGTCACGTTGGTGGATCGGAGGACCTGCCTGTCGGAGACCGACAACGTGGTGGAATCTATCGAAGTGACGACCGAGTCTATTTTCGATAACGGACCTGCGAGACTCGAAGGAGCGACCGAACGATCAAGGGCAAAGTATGAGGGCACAATACCGATGAGGATCAACATCACAAGACCGACGCCTTTTTGGCCATCGTTGGATCCGTGGGAAAGGCTCACGCCACTGCAAGTCAGGATCAGGATACCGCGAACCACCAGCGGCGGCGGCGTATTCTTCTTGGGAGTCCTGAAAAGAGTTTCTCCGTATTTTTGTTTGCGTGTCAGTCGCCGGATAAGATACATCAGCACGATGGTGGAAGTAAAGCCGAACAAAGGGGATATCAGCAATGAAAGGCCGATTTCGTAGGCTTTCGTCCAATTCACTGCGGCCTCTCCTGTCCCTGGTAACAATGAATAGGCGAGTCCTACGCCGAGTATTGAACCGATCAATGTGTGCGAGCTGGAGCACGGAATACCGAAATACCAGGTCAGCAGATTCCATGTTATCGCACTGAGCAACAGGGCAATCACCATCGATAAGCTATGCGAAATATTTTGGTCCACCAGGGATTCAACCGGAAGCAAGTTGACAATTCCGATCGCTACCCCGATTCCACCGATGAGCACCCCCAAAAAATTGCATATGCCAGATAAAATCACGGCGGTCCATGGCTTGAGGGAATTTGTATAAATCACCGTAGCCACAGCGTTTGCCGTATCGTGAAAACCGTTCACAAACTCGAATCCGCACGCCGCCAACAGGCACAGGATCAACACCATCGTATACGAAAAATCCAGTTCAAACATGTGCGCGCATTATGAGGTATAAGTCTGGGATGAGGGGGTAAAGCTTGGGGAAATAATCGTAATCCGTAAAGGCAATTTTGGGCCACAAGCTATCAAAAAGCCGGCACAATCAAAAACCTCAACGCCTGAATAAGTGCGTTTTCTGTATGGATTGGCGGCAAATAGTAGGTAACTATTTCCATCATAGAGTTTCTTCATTTGGGAATGCAACACCCGGACCCTCACCGGGGTTCCGCGAGCGCAATCGACGGGCATTCTCAGGCCATGCTTAAAAGAGGCGCCCAAGTCCATCGATTGTCCATTAATTATTGGGGAGTCGATTACAGCCTCTGACAAATTACAGAATTGCCATTGTCGAACGTCAGCGATCGTGAGTCCTTCGCCGAAAAAAAGCCAAACACACGCGCATGCCCTGTGTTCAAGGAAGGTCAGGTCAAATGGGGCAACCTCATTAAGAGCGTCAAAGTGCTGCGCTGGCAAAACACACGGGACACGGCCGTGCATCTGCATACAGTACCGCAACCGTTGGATGAAAATTGTTTTTTAAAAAAAAATGTATCGACCATCGTCGATTTTTTTTCTTCCCTGTTACAACTTTTATCCCATCACAACGTAGAGAGTATTGGTTACATCGTGTATTAAATACACTTATAACCTGGACTTAAACGCAAACCCCACATGAAAGCATTTAGAAACCTCTCGCTGCTGTGCCTTCTGTTTCTTTTGACGACGATTGCCATGGCACAGGAAAGTAAATTCCACGCAATCTTCCTTTACAAATTCATCGAGAACATCAGTTGGCCGGAGTCGAAAAAGGCGCTGGTCATCGGATTCATCGGCGAAACTGAAGTCAAATCCGAACTGGAAAAAATGTTGAAGGCACGCGGCAACTCCACCTTCACCATCCGGACCATCTCCCCGATTGATGCCGATTATTGCGACGTGATCTTTCTCACTCAATCGCAGAGCGGCGCGTTCAGTTCCCTGCTTGAAAAAACTACCGGAAAAAGCATCCTGATCGTCACCGAATCCTCGGACCTGGCGAGCAAAGGCGCAGGTATCAGCTTTTTGAAAGACGGTAACAAGCTCAGCTTCGCCATCAACAAGTCTTCGCTCGAGGCGCGAAGCCTCAAGGTCTCTTTCACCCTGTTGACCCTCGGAAAAGCCATCTAATCACCCAAACTCCAGATCGATCATTATGAAGCCTATATATATGTATTGCCGAAGCGGCATGTTTTGCCTGCTCGCCGTCCTTTTCGCGCCACGTTTTGCCGCCATCGCGCAACAAGCGCAGCCCGCTGAATCCTATTCGGATGAAGAACTCTATGACATGGACCTGGAGAAACTCCTGACCATCGACATCGTTACCGCCAGCAAGATCAATGTTGAAAACGAAAGCCTCGTCGCAGGAGCGGTCACGGTGATTTCGCGTGAGGATATCGTCAACAGCGGAGCCAAGAATGTCGAAGAAATATTGAGAACCGTAGCGGGATTCGACGTCATTCGCACCAGTTTCAGTCCCAACACGATGATCGTCGTGCGTGGCCTCCATTCCACCGAAGGAACAAACAACAAGGTGCTCTTTCTCATCGACGGACATCCGTTCCGCTCCGTATTCTACGGCGACGCGACCGTTTTCGCAGGCAACATGGCCCTGAACAATATTGCCAGGATCGAGATCATCCGTGGCCCGGGCTCAACATTGTTCGGCACGGGCGCTTTCCTGGGAGTCATCAATATTGTGACCCGCAACGGCGAGCCAAAAGCCGAGGGAAGCTTCGCAGCCGGCAGCTTCGGAACCTACGAGATGTCCGCCTCCGGCTCGGTTGCCTCCCGCAACAAGAAATTTCAGACCACAATGTCGGCCAATCATTTTTCCACAGACGGCCCCGACATCGCGATCGACTCCGACATTGCCCGCGAGGAAGTCGACCCATTCGGTCACGCAATCGGTTACACCGGAACGTCCAGCGCGACGCCGGGCATGCTCAATTATGCCCGCAAGACGTCTCAATTTAACGTCAACAGCAGTCTCGGAAAATTTTACCTCCATACATTCTTTGCAAATTCCGAAGACGCTCCGCCGGTCGGCGCTTACGACGCGTTAACCGGAAGCAATTCGTATCGCAATACGACCGCCTTCGGCGAGCTCGGTGTAAAAATTCCCGTCGGCGCCAAGAAAGGCGAGCTGCTGATCAAAGGCTATTACGATCATTCAAAACTGGACCAGCACCAGACATTGTGGGCGGCGGAAGCGACCCAGCTGTTCAATGTTTTCACCGAAATGACCTATCCGCAATTCGGTGATATGCTCACAGGCCCGCCCATGTACTACGCGGCTGGCGAGGAAATGGTCTATAACATCCGTGGCAGTTTCCATGGCATCGGATCAGAGGCGACCCTTGCCTACAATATGAACAACAAGGTGAAGCTCATTGCAGGAACGATGTATGAGCATAACCGGCAGACAGGCATCCGCACGTTTGCCAATGGGAATATCTTCTTCGAATATGACGCCGAGCACTTCATGTACATCGGCGACCGGAATTATCTCCCGCTCGAGGCGTTCGGCGGCCAGCTCGACATCACCTCGGATTACAACTGGAACCGAAACGCGGACAGAAGCATATTCGCCGCGTACGGGCAGGCTGAGGTGGACCTGGTCACGTCGCTGAACCTCAAGAACATTCCAAGCTTCCTGCTGACATTCGGTGGCCGATACGATCACTACAGCGATGCCGGCGACCGGTTTAACCCACGCGCCGCCCTGGTCCTCGCGCC
>DASPNN010000403.1:0-6044 GCA_035626495.1 Chryseosolibacter sp. | reverse complement strand
AGCCGACGTCGATTTCACGAATGCTTCGGCATCGAGGGTACGGTTTACAGCTGCGTGTGATTCGGAAACAGAGCTGAAGGGGCCGGCGGCAAATCCGACAGACGTCCACAGTTTTTCCACGTTTTCGGAAGCAGTTTCCTTTTCATTTTCAGCGCGCAAATCCTGCTCGCGCTTTTCGAGTCGCTGCATCATGGCAACGACAGGATCTTCGGTAATATCCGACCCGTGCTTCGGCATGATGACAGGGCCCGTTTGCATTCGCTTATTAAAATCATTCTTCCTCAACGGCATGACTGACGTGATATCTTTTCCGGTGTGGTCTGCGGCAAAGAAGCGAGAAGTGTATTTGTCCGCCAATGCCACATCCTCGGTTGCAATTTCTACAGGCGTTTCCGAAGGGGCCGGCCACGCGGCGCTATTGGATTCGGTTGTTCCCGCGATTTGCTCTTCTGTTCCGCGGTTCGTGTCAACAATCTGGTCATCCGCTACGGCCTCATTAATTGCTTCCGTTGCGTTTGAGTTTTCACTCACCGTAGCGACGGTGGGCGTGGAGGTAAACGGGTTGTTTCTGAGCAGATACAGATTCATCCCCACGGCAGCCAATGCAAAAATAATTGATGCGGCCGCGACCATTTTATAAAACATTAGCCTGCGCTTCATTTGGTCCGCTTCCGTTCTGGCCAATTCGAACTCGACGCTGTTCCACACGTTGTCCGGCGGATTCAGCTCGGCCTGCTCGAAAGCCTGTTTGAAACCATCTTCAAAGTTTTGCCTCTCCATATCGGTTATAATACGACGATTCTTTTAACAATTTCTCCTGTAACAGTGTTCTCGCACGAGAATACTGCGACTTGGAAGTTCCTTCCGAGATGCCGAGCATTTCGGCAATCTCCTTGTGATTGTATCCTTCAATGGCGAATAGGTTGAAAACGATCTGGCATCCTTGCGGCAATGACTGGATCATTTCCAGCAGTTGCGTGAAGTGAACACCGGAAACGCTGATCTCGTTGTCGGGAAGGTCGACCTCGTAAATGTCCACCATCGGAAAAAGATAAAGTTTCTTCCTTTGAAAGTTCAGGGCGGTATTCACCATAATCCGGGTGATCCAGGTCTCCAGTTTGCTTTCCTGGCGGAAGTCCTTTATGCCGTTGAAAACTTTTACGAAGGCCTCCTGCAAGATGTCTTCTGCTTCGGCCGTTGTTCTTGAATAACGTAAGCAGACAACGAGCATTTTTCGGCAAAAACGGTCATACAAAGCCTTTTGGAAGCTCTTTTGGTTCTTTTTGCATCCATCGATAAGCTCTTGATCGCTGAGCATCAGGTGGTTTAGACGGCCGTTTTCATTCATTTGGACACTCTATCCGGCGCAAAGGTTGGAATAACTTTATATTTTCGCCCCATGATGAAAATAGCCAGGTTGGCCCTTTCTATCCTCATTGCGGCATGCACGCCATTAGCGCCGGGCTCTGTTAATACTGGAGCCACTGCGAAAGTACTTACTTTTAGCGACCGCACGTACGAAGACCCGATAAAAACTGTCGTGTTACATCCGGGCGTTAACGACACACGCAGTACGTTGCTGCCGGCTGTGGCGTCGGTGGGACAGATCAACCTTGTCCTGGAGTTCGACGACCTGACGACGCAACGCGACACGTACAACGCAAGGATCATCCATTGCAATTACGACTGGACGAAGTCCCTGTTGAACGACCTCGATTTCATGAATGAATACAACGAGTTCCCGATCAACAATTTCGAATTCTCCGCCGACACGCATGTTCCCTATATTCATTACTGGTTCCACCTTCCTCCCGTCAAGTTACCCGGCAATTATCTGGTGATCGTCTATCGTGGAACGGACCGCAACGACCTGATCCTAAGCAAACGGTTTATGGTTTATGATCAGCAGGTAACATTTGAGAGTGAGCGCAACCTGATTGGTGCCGGTGCGGTGGCGTCGGTAAATCAGCAATTGAATTTTACCATCAATTACAAAAATCTTGACATCATCAACCCGCTGGAAAGCGTGAAGGTAGTCATCCGGCAGAATCAGCGCTGGGACAACATCGCCGCAAATATTCGCCCCAGTTTTATCCGAGAAATCGAAAAGCAGCTTGAGTACCGATTTTTCGACGATGAGAAGATGTTCAAAGGTGGAAACGAATTCCGGTTTTTTGATTTTCGCTCGCTGAATTCTCCGGGGCGCAATGTTGCTTCTGTCGACAAGAGGTTGAAGCCTTACGAAGTTTACCTCCAGCGGGACAAGTCGCGTGCCGATGAAGTGTATGGCCAGTACTTGGATATGAATGGCGGGTTCATGCTTGACAATTTTGATTACCGCGATGCGAGTTTCAGCAACTACGCATTTGTCAATTTCACACTTGAATCGAAAAAATTAGACGGAAACGTGTATGTGTCGGGAGCGTTCCACCAATGGAACCTGGACGCAGAAAACCTCATGCGGTACGATACGGCAAGGAGAGAGTACCACGCAACAATCCTTCTCAAGCAAGGGTGGTACGATTATCAGTACCTGGTCAAATCCTCCCAGCATCCGCCCTATGTACTTGAAGGCACTCATTTCGAGACAGAGAACCTATATGAGATTTTTGTATACTACAAACCCTTTCAACCGCGGGCGGACCTGCTCATAGGCTATCAGCAAATCCGTGTGAACCAACGCTAAGCGTAGGTCATTTCCTGGTCGGCGGTCCGCTGGATGGAGTCGTTGTTGGCAATGTCGAGCATGCCGAAACCTTTGTAAGTAAAGTAACCCAGTCCATGCTCGTAAATAAATTGTTGGACGTCACGCGCCGCATATAATGTAAAGGGAAATGTATAACCCCTCACCTCAAAGCGGACATCGTTATCGTACAGTGGGTATATCCTTGCAAATTTCTTGTGCGAAGACTGAATCCGGTGAATGTATTCGGAATCGGGGACGATCTGAAATTTGTAAAACGACGCAAGCTGCTCCTGGGTGTATTTTCCAGTGGCTTCCATTCGTGAAATGGTAGATTCGTAAAGCAGATCGGAAAATTCATCGCCTTCCGGTGAAATGAATTTTTTTCCACGCTCATCATTAAAGGAGGCGGGGATCAGGACGACGGGGGAAATGCATAGAAAACGCGCCTCGTCCCGGATGGTCACAGGATCTTCGGATTCGATGCTTTCCGGAACCAGGTGGAGGTTGCCAACAACGATGTCTTTCTGCTCGAACAAGCGGCCGACAAAATAGTCCATGAAGGCTTTGTCGGTGCAGGAAAATACGAGGGTAACCCTGGAAGAGTAATAATGCAGGCCTTTCCTGCTCACTTTGGTTTGCCCTTTCAGCCCGGAGAAATTGAACTGATTGAATTCGAGGAATCCCTTTTCCGGCCCGAAAACCAGCAACCCCTTGATAACCTGAGCTAATAGATATTGATGGTGAAAGGGCACATACGCCCCGCGGTTTTTCAGCGAAAAAATGATCCTGGTTCTCAAACTAAAAAATTTAAAAAACGGGGTTAAAAAATCATTAACCTCACACCACGCTTCAACTTGAGTCTGAGCGGTTTATAAAACTAAAAAAAAAATTGAAACGATTGGCCGGTCCGTAAGGAATCTTTAAACATTGAACCGGAAATGCATGATATCGCCGTCCTGAACGACATATTCCTTCCCTTCCACTGACATTTTGCCGGCTTCTTTTGCAGCCTGTTCACTTCTATATTTTTGGAAATCAGACAGTTTGATAACTTCAGCCCGAATGAAACCTTTCTCAAAATCGGTGTGGATAACGCCGGCCGCCTGAGGTGCTTTCCAGCCTTTTTTTATGGTCCAGGCCCGGACTTCTTTTTCGCCGGCGGTGAAATAGGTAATCAGGTCCAACAGCTCATAGCCAGCCCGGATCATTTGGTCCAACCCGCTTTCAGTGAGCTTATATTCCTCCAGGAACATAGTCTTTTCATCTTTATCTGTGATTTCCGCGATTTGAGCTTCGAGGGCGGCGCAAATCTTGACAACCTTGGCGTTCTCGCCGGCAACGACCTGGCGCAAAGCGCTTACATGGTTATTGTCCACGTGAATGTGTTTCTCGTCAACATTGGCTACATACATCACCGGTTTCATGGTAAGCAGGAACAGGTCTGCGACAGCTTTTTTGTCATCTTCCGACAGGTCAACAGTTCTAGCGCTCTTCCCCTGTTCGAGGGTGGTCTTGTATAACCTGAGGATCTCCAGCTCTGCTTTCGCCTTGGTGTCACCCGACTTGGCGGCGCGTTCTATCCGGCTGATCTTCTTGTCGACCGATTCGAGGTCTTTTAACTGCAGCTCCATATCAATGATCTCTTTGTCTGAGACCGGGTGGACCGGACCGATGGAACGAACGATGTTTACATCTTCAAAGCACCGTACTACATGTACGATTGCATCCACTTCACGAATATTGCTCAGGAAAGCGTTGCCGCGGCCCTCATTTTTGCTGGCGCCTTTTGCCAGTCCCGCTATATCGACAAACTCGATCGTTGCTGGAACAATCCGCTGTGGATGCACCAGGTCGGAGAGGACATCCAGGCGTGGATCGGGTACATCAATAATGCCGATGTTGGGGTCAATGGTGGCGAATTCGTAGTTGGCTGCTACGTTTTGGATGTTGGTAAGGGCAGAAAAAAGGGTTGATTTTCCAACGTTAGGCAAACCAACAATTCCGCATCGAAGTCCCATAATTTGCGATTAAGGGCGCAAATATGACCAGTATTTATGGATTAAGGAAACGAAAAAACGTCCGCGTGAAGGAGGCCCAAAAAAAAGCCTTTGAAAAATTCAAAGGCTTTTACCGTATAGGTTTTGATTTAGGTTAGTCCCATTTAAGGTCTGTATCAGCGGCCCGGCCATTCGGTGTGGCTTCGGCTGCCTCTTCACGTTCTGCCGGCGCGTGGTCAAACTGGGAGAAATCCACGTTTGGCATCAGCTCGGTCTTTACGTGATTGACCGTATTTGTAAGTGCTTCTAAAAATTTATTGAAGTCTTCTTTGTACAGGAATATCTTGTGTTTTTCGTACGTAAAACCATCGTCCTTAAACCGTTTTTTACTCTCGGTGATGGTGAGGTAATAGTCGTTGGAACGTGTTGATTTGACATCGAAAAAGTAAGTCCGCTTACCGGCCTTTACCTTTGTCGAGAAAATTTCATCCCTGCTGTTTGTCTTGTTGTCTTCCACAATCCTTCAAATTTTAGAGTTAGGTTACGTTTTGGTTCTATCGAAGATAGTACATTGCCGATTCATTGCAAACTAACTTGTAAATAATTTAGTTTGATCTAAGGTATAGTACGACCCCGAAAGGGTCAAAATAAGCACCATTATCTCCATTTTCCAATTATTGTGAGTATTAAACTTAACCAAATAGCCCAAAATATCAGCCTAGAATTGCTTGCTCGTCAGCTCGTTGAAGGCTTTATCACCGGGCTTCACAAGTCACCATACCACGGGTTTTCTGTTGAGTTTGCAGAGCACAGACTTTACAATGATGGCGAAAGCACGCGTCACATTGACTGGAAGGTTTACGCGAGGACGGACCGGTTGTTCACGAAGCGCTACGAGGAAGAGACGAATCTGAGGTGTCTGATCGCCCTCGATACATCCCCGTCGATGTACTACCCGGCGGAAAGCAAGTCCAAGATCCGCTTTAGTGTTTATGCAGCGTCGGCGCTCGCCTATTTGCTGCAACGCCAGCGGGATGCGGTCGGTCTTTGCCTGTTCGGAGACCACATCGAATCGATGACTCAGGTGAAGTCTACTCCATCCCACCTGGACAAGATCTTTACATTGCTGTCAAATGTTCCGGAGGCACGCGCGTCAGACAAGCAAACGAACGTGGCGAACGTGCTGCACGAAGTCGCGGAGAAAATCCATAAGCGATCGCTGGTGGTGATCTTCAGTGACATGTTCGATTCCCGCGAAAATACGGATGAGCTGTTCAAGGCCCTGGGACACCTGAAACACAACAAGCACGAGGTGATCGTTTTCCATGTAATGGATAATCCGACGGAATTATTATTCGAGT
>DASPNN010000402.1:0-5497 GCA_035626495.1 Chryseosolibacter sp. | reverse complement strand
TCGTTTAACTGTACGATGCCGCTTTTTTTGTACTTACTCGCGGATTTTTGCGCGTTCAGCAAACTGTTGACAAGCAGAAAAAAAGCGGAAAGAAAGATAAAAAAATAGGTTTTCACACAACCTCGATTTGATAAACATTCTCACGAACCCACCTGCCCAGCGCAGGCCATATTAAAGTTGCCATAATTTTACTTCTTTTACAACTCCACTGGCACTACTATTGTCCAATAACCCCGAAATTACAAACTAGACGATTTTATTGTAAGTTGTGTCAAAGTGGCATTGGAGCACATGTTTAAAGCCTTACCGATTCAATTAGTGCAGGATGATTCGGATGATCTGATTCAAATGATCAATCCTGAACAGGACAGTGACCTGAAACCGGAAGATGTTCCGGGAGAATTGTCAATCCTGCCGATAAAAAATACAGTCCTTTTTCCAGGCGTTGTCATCCCCATCACTGTCGGACGACAAAAATCCATCAAGCTGGTAAAGAAAGCCTATCAGGGTAACCGCATCATCGGAGTGCTTGCCCAAAAAAACGCGGTTGCGGAAGAACCGGGTACGGAAGATCTCTATCGGACAGGAACGGTCGCCAAGATCGTAAAAATGCTGGTGATGCCGGACGGCAACACGACCATTATTATTCAGGGGAAGAATCGCTTTACGGTTCGCGAGTTTGTTCAGGAGGACCCTTATCTGACTGCACACATCGAGCTGCTGAGCGAGCCGTCGCTGAACATAAACAGCAAGGAAGCAAGGGCACTCGTGCAATCACTCAAAGATGCGGCGCTTAAGATCCTCAAGCTGAATCCTGAAATTCCCCAGGAAGCGCAGATTGCGCTCGATAACATCGCCAGCATGTCGTTTCTTACCCACTTTCTGGCGTCGAATCTTAACGTCGAAGTTGCTGATAAGCAAAAAATCCTCGAAACCCAAAACCTGATAGACCGTGGAACACTGCTTTTGCAGTTTATGCTGCGCGATATTCAGATGCTCGAGATCAAACACGAAATTCAAAAGAAGGTTCACACCGATATTGATCAGCAACAACGCGATTATTTTCTCCGGCAGCAGATCAAGGTGCTTCAGGATGAACTCGGCTACGATGGCCCTGACAAGGAAATTGAAAAACTCAGGAAACGCGCCGAGTCCAAACGGTGGCCAAAATCGGTTGCCGAACATTTTAACCGCGAGCTGGACAAGCTGACGCGCATCAATCCCATGGCAGCCGAATACCCTGTGGCTATGAATTATGTCGAGTTTATGCTTGACCTGCCATGGGCTGAGTACACAGAAGACGACTTCGACCTGAAACGCGCGCGAAGAATTCTGGACCACGATCATTTCGGCCTGGAAAAAGTTAAGAACCGCATCCTGGAATACCTTGCCGTCCTAAAGCTTAAGCAGGATATGAAGGGACCGATCCTTTGCCTTTATGGACCACCTGGTGTTGGAAAAACTTCCCTAGGGAAATCGATCGCAAAAGCCCTGCAGCGGAAATATGTCCGGATGTCGCTCGGTGGCGTTCACGATGAGGCGGAGATACGTGGCCACCGGAAAACCTACGTAGGCGCCATGCCGGGGAAGATCCTTCAGAACATCAAGAAGTCCCAATCGTCGAACCCGGTATTCATACTGGATGAAATCGACAAGGTGAAATCGGATTTTCGCGGTGATCCATCATCGGCGCTGCTGGAAGTGCTCGATCCCGAGCAAAACAATACGTTTGGCGACAACTACCTGGAAGTGGAATACGATTTGTCGAAAGTGCTCTTCATTGCTACGGCCAACTCGCTGGATACAATCCATCCTGCGCTGCGCGATCGGATGGAAGTGATTGAAATCACTGGCTATACGCTTGAGGAAAAGATTGAAATCGCAGTCAAGCACCTTATTCCCAAGCAGCTTAAGGAGCATGGCTTAAAAGCCAGCCACTTGAAATTTCCAAAACCGGTGATCGCGAAGGTGATCAATAGCTACACCCGCGAATCCGGAGTCAGAAACCTGGAGAGAAAAATCGGTACAGTCGTGAGAAACGTCGCCAAATCAGTGGCAATGGAGGAAGCGTATGAGAAGACAATTACGGACGAAGCAATCCGTAAGATTCTCGGACCTGAGATCTTCGATGAAGAACTATACCAGGGCAACGATATCGCTGGCGTCGTGACCGGCCTGGCATGGACGCAGGTGGGAGGTGAAATACTTTTTGTTGAGTCGAGCTTAAGCAAGGGGAAAGGTACACTCACGATTTCCGGACAGCTCGGCGATGTAATGAAAGAGTCGGCGATGGCGGCGTTGTCTTATCTCAAGTTCAACGCAGACGCTATTGGCATCGACCACCGCATCTTCCAGCAATACGATCTTCATATTCACGTTCCCGCCGGGGCCGTTCCAAAGGACGGACCTTCCGCCGGAATTACTATGTTCACTTCGCTTGCATCCATCTTTACGCAACGTAAAGTAAAATCGCGCCTTGCAATGACCGGCGAAATCACGTTGCGCGGGAAGGTGTTGCCGGTCGGAGGGATCAAGGAAAAAATTCTGGCCGCCAAAAGAAGCGGAATCAAGGAAATTGTGCTCAGCTCCAAAAACCGGAGAGATATCGAAGAGATCGAGAAACACTATGTGAAGGGCCTGGTCTTTCACTATGTCGATACAGTAGACGAAGTTTTGAAAGTGGCTTTGCTAAAAGAGAAGGTAACGTCCCCGATGACATTTGCACTGACCGATCCGCCCAAGCTTCAATCGTACATGAGCAATTAATCGTCCGTGACTTGAAAGATCATCCGTTTTTGATCGCAATCGAGAGCACACGCCTTGGCATTCGTGCCCTGTCTTGTTTCGTTGTGTCATTGGTTTTCCTGCCCGCTCACGCCCAGTTCGACGATGATGGGTCCTATCAGTTTCTGCATATACCGGTCTCTTCCCGGATGGCGGGATTGGGCGGGGTCAATGTTTCACTCGCTGACCGCGACGTCAACTTTTTTTACGCAAATCCGGCTTTGAATGGCGATACCTTGGTCGGTATGGCATCGGTCAACTACCAGTTTTACGCAGGTGATGTTGGCCATGCGGGTATCACCTACGCGCATGATTTCAAACGCCTTGGAATGCTGACGATGGGTGTGCAGCACATGAGCTACGGCAGCATCGAAGCTTATGACGCGACCGGCCGGGAGACTGGCACGTTCAACTCGCAAGAAACGGCATTGGCGATCAGCAGGTCCCACCAGATTCGTAATTACCGTTTTGGCCTCACCCTGAAAGGGATTTTTTCGAACTATGCTGGTTTTCGTTCAACGGGCATTGCATTCGACATTGGCGGAACATTCATACATCCCGAAAAGCCGCTGACGATTGGTCTGGTGCTGCGCAATCCAGGAATTGTTATCTCTGATTTTTCGGGCACCGCCAACAGCACCCTGCCACTGGATGTGCAGGCAGGTGTTTCGTTTAAGCCGGAGTTTATGCCCATGCGGTTTTCAATTGCCGCTTTCAACTTGACCGGCCAAAAGATCCGCGGCGCCGAGGGGGAGGTTGGCAACGGCGGGTTGGTTCAGAATGTTTTAAGTCATTTCAATTTCGGGGGCGAGGTGCTTGTTCACCGGAACGTACAGATCCTGGTCGGGTATAATTATTGGCGCCATCGTGAATTGAGACTCGAAAGTGGTGGCGCTGGCGCCGGTCTTTCCATTGGATTGTCAGCAAGTGTCAAATCGATAGATTTCGTGTTCAGCCGCGCCGGTTATGTGGCGGGAAGTGCCGCATATTCATTTACTTTGTCCAGCGATATCAATAAATATTTAAAGAGGCGATCATTATGATGGATTCCAAATACCTCACTCCACGGCAAATTGTTGAAGAACTTGATAAGTATATCATCGGTCAATACGAGGCAAAAAGAAACGTCGCTATTGCGCTGAGGAATCGTTGGCGCCGCATGAATGTACGGTCCGATATCCAGGGTGAGATCGTGCCCAACAACATACTCATGATCGGGGCCACCGGTGTGGGAAAAACTGAAATCGCCCGTCGCCTTGCAAAGATCGCCGATGCTCCCTTTGTCAAAGTTGAAGCTTCTAAATTTACGGAGGTGGGATATGTGGGACGCGATGTCGAAAGTATGGTTCGGGACCTCGTCGAACAATCCGTTAACCTGGTCAAAGCCAAGAAAAAAGAAGACGTGAAGGAGAAGGCGGCCAATATTGTTGAGGATATCATACTTGATGCGCTCATTCCGCCACTGAAGGGCAGCACGAAAACTGCCACGGGATTTTCATCCGGAGAGAACGATATGCCAGCTACTGACGAAGAACTGAATGAGAGAACCCGCAACCTGTTCCGCGAGAAGATCAGGCGCGGCGAGCTTGAGGACCGGAAGATCGACATCCACATAAAAAGTAGCGGCGGGCCAAATATCGGCATGGTGGGAGCGGGAATGATGGACGAAATGTCGATGATGAACCTGCAGGAGATGCTGAATGGAATGCTGCCGAAGAAAAGCAAAAAGCGCAAGGTCACGGTGGCAGAAGCGCGCCGGATATTGCTCGAGGAAGAAGCCGGGAAACTAATCGATATGGATGAAGTCAAGGAGGAAGCGATCCGGCGGGCGGAAGATGCCGGTATCATTTTCATCGACGAGATTGATAAGATCGCGAGTGGCTCAAAAAAAGGCGCGGGCGGCCCGGACGTCAGTCGCGAGGGTGTGCAGCGCGACCTTCTGCCGATTGTGGAAGGAAGCACAGTTAACACCAAACACGGTGTCATCAAAACCGATCACATCCTCTTTATTGCGGCCGGTGCGTTCCATATCTCGAAACCTTCCGACCTGATCCCCGAACTGCAGGGCCGGTTCCCCATTCGTGTTGAGCTCAGCAATTTGAACAAGGAAGATTTTGTCAAGATTCTCAAGGAACCGAAGAACGCGCTGACCAAACAATATGAAGCCATGTTTGAAGCCGAGGGAGTCACGATTGCGTTCACAGACGACGCCATCGACGAGCTGGCCAACACAGCCTTTGCCATAAATGCCGAGATCGAAAATATCGGGGCGCGCAGACTGCAAACGGTCATGAGCAAAGTTCTGAATGAATTGCTCTTTGATGTGCCCGATAAGGTTCCCGCAGGTTCAAAGCTCAGCATTGATGCGAAACTCGTAAGCGAAAAACTCGCCGACCTGGTAAAGAATAAGGATCTAAGCGAGTACATTTTGTAAATGCGTTTCGCTGTCGTAACGAGCTTGTTTTTCTCTTTCGGTACCCTGCTTGCCCAGGATATGGGCGAACAAATGGCCGCCGATGATACCATCCGGGATTATTACATCGAACATTTCCCGGACTACTTTTTTTTGTACCCTGTCCTGAAGCAAAGAAGTCTGAATTTTGAGCTTGAGAAGGAAGGCAACAACGGTGCACTGGTCACCTTTAAGCCCAATAATACTTATAGTTTCGGGCTGGGAATGTATCTGTTCGAATTGAACTTTGAACTCGCATTT
>DASPNN010000401.1:0-4402 GCA_035626495.1 Chryseosolibacter sp. | reverse complement strand
AAAACCGGTTCGGGGAAATTGAACGGAAACGATCGTCGGAGACATTGATATTCCTGCCGTAAAACAGGTTCGCATATCCGAAGATCGTGAATCCCGCTTTCGGCGTCAGCATCACCACCTCACGATCAAAATCTGTGTAATAGGTCGCGTCTGCTGCCAGGCCGAACAGGCCAGCCGTTACTTCATAGCCAAGTTTTGGGCCGACGATGATCTCGTCGACGTTGAACACTCCATCGACGGTGAAGTAGGGTCCGGCCGACGCCAGGCTAAGCGGATGCACGTAGATCTTATGGATCTGAACACCAATTTCTCCGAAGCCTGTTTCCTGTACGCCAAAACCCACCTTCGGAACCAATCTTGGCTTCGTCCAGTAGCGCTCGAACGGCCTGATGTCAACGGTATCGATATCCTCTTCCTGCGCATAGACAGAAATCGCCGCTGTCAGAAAGAAAACCGCGGCCAATGCGCTAGCTCCGGTAGGCATAATAGTGAAGGACAGTTTCAATCGCGCGTTTGATGGCTTCATTGATCGGGTAAAAATCTTGCGCCAGCTGCTGGTCGATGGCGTGCAACTGCATGTAATACTGGTTCATTACCGGGACGTCGATCTCGCCGGCTCCGACTGCCGCGGCCGCGTCCTGGTAGGCTGCGGCCTGCTCGCTTTTAATAACATTGCAAGTGATGAGCTCCCGCTGGCCATACTTGTTTGTGCGGGCCGAATATCCAAAGAGGCGGCAGATCAATCCACGGTACGGATACTCCGAACACAGTCCGGCTTGTTCCTGGGTCGGGTTTAGGATCAGGCACACCGGCGAGGGGTGACTCTTCAAATCTTCAAGCCATTGGAAGGCCCGGTTCTCGCCGTAAAGAAAATGTGCAAAAGGAAGGAATTCTATCACCGTCGCCTCGATGTCCGACTTGAAGCAGCACTTACCGCATCCATACTTGCAACCGAGCTTGGTTGATTGCTGAAAAGCGGCTATGTGTTTATCCAACCCTTTGAATACCTCCTCTACCGCCTGAACTTTTTCAATCAATGTCACTGTTAAAAATTTGTGCTAAGGTAACGGTAAATCGTCACTCGGTGGTTCCTGAAAAAAGTGTTCGTGACGCCGTTGACAGCCATTGAGCATGACAGATATTTCGCCCTCCGCACCGGGCAGGTAAAATCACTGACTATTAGGTTGGAAATAGGAAAAAGTGGCGTTTATTTGTTATTGCTTTTAGAATGCTTTAATGTGAGAATATTGCCTGGAATCAATGTTTTCACTAAAAATTAGAATTAATTTTGGCGGCCTGATACCCTGAAGTTATGAACGATTCATCCTTTGCTGAATATATCCCTGTTGCCCTGATGTTTTTGCTGGCGGCCGGGTTTGTGGCGGTAACTATGGTAGTGACTCACTGGCTTGGTCCGAAGCGCAAGACGAAAATCAAGCTCGAATCCTTTGAATGCGGCATCGAATCGAAAGGCAATGCGCGTGTTCCATTTCACATCAAATATTTCCTGGTTGCCATTCTGTTCGTCCTTTTCGATGTGGAGGTGATCTTTATGTATCCGTGGGCGGTGAATTTCCAGGAGTTGGGGGTTCAGGGGTTTGTTGAAATGATCATTTTTGTGGTGCTCCTGCTCACCGGATTTTTTTATATAATCAAGAAAAAAGCGCTGGAGTGGTAGGGTTTAACAAGTAACGGTAATGCAAGCGACAGAAACAAAAAAGACGGATATAAAACTGGTTGAAAAGCCCGAAGGGTACGAAGGTGCAGGCTTTTTTGCCACCAGCCTTGAAAAGGTTGTGGGAATGGCACGCAAGAATTCGATCTGGCCGCTGCCATTTGCGACCTCGTGCTGCGGAATTGAGTTTATGGCGACGATGGGGGCGCACTATGATTTGGCAAGATTCGGGTCCGAACGCCTGAGTTTTTCTCCGCGCCAGGCCGACTTGCTGATGGTAATGGGTACGATCGCCAAGAAAATGGGTCCCGTGCTTCGCCAGGTATATGAACAAATGGCGGAACCGAGATGGGTCCTCAGCGTGGGAGCATGCGCATGCAGCGGTGGAATTTTCGACACCTACAGCGTGCTGCAAGGCATCGACCGGATCATCCCGGTCGACGTGTATGTGCCAGGTTGCCCCCCGCGTCCGGAGCAGATCATCGACGGCATTATGAAAATACAGCACCTGGTCGAAAATGAATCCCTGCGAAGAAGAGATTCGCCAGAATACAAGGCCATGCTGAACAAATACGGCATAGAATAAATGGACAGCACAATACAGGAAAAGATTATCGGTATCCTTCGCGACAAATTCGAAAGCGAGATCCTTTCGGTAGAGAGTCCATATAACTTTTTGACCTTTAACCTTCGCCAGGAAAAGATCATTCAGATCATCGAGTTCCTGTACACCAATCCGCAAGCCAGGTTTCAGTACTTGACCACACTGTGCGGTATCCATTATCCGGAACAGAAGCAGATTGCCATCATGTACCAGCTTCACAGCCTCACCAACAATTGGCGCATCCGGCTCAAGATCTTTTTACCGGAAGAAAATCCGGTAACACCGACGTTGACGACCGTGTTTGCAGGAGCCAATTGGATGGAGCGGGAGACGTATGACTTTTTCGGTGTCAGGTTCACCGGACATCCCGACCTGCGAAGAATTTTGAATGTTGAAGATATGATCATCTTCCCGATGCGGAAGGAATACCCGCTCGAAGACCAGACCCGGGAAGACAAGAAAGACTTTATGTTTGGAAGATAATGGCTAAAGCGGACATCATTAACGCGAACACCGAGGTAGAAAAACAATACACTACCCTCAACCTGGGCCCTACCCATCCGGCTACGCATGGTATTTTCCAAAACGTACTGACAATGGACGGCGAAGTCATCATCAAGGCTGAACCCACCATCGGATATATCCATCGCGCCTTCGAAAAACTGGCTGAGCGCCGGCCCTTTTACCAGATCACTCCGATCACCGACCGGATGAACTATTGTTCGGCGCCCATCAACAACATCGCCTGGCATATGACGGTCGAAAAGCTGATCGGTGCAGACATTCCAAAAAGGGTTCAATACCTGCGGGTTATCATCATGGAGCTTGCAAGGATCTCCGATCACCTGATCTGCAATACCGTGATCGCCGTCGATACGGGGGCGTTGACTGGCTTTGTTTACCTTTTCCAGTTTCGCGAACTCATTTACGAAATTTACGAGGAGATCTGCGGCGCGCGCCTGACCACCAACATCGGCCGCATCGGTGGATTCGAACGTGACTTCAACGACAAAGCGTGGGCGAAAATCGAACGGTTCCTTCGGGAATTTCCCGAAGCCTTAAAAGAATTTGAAAACCTTGTCAAGCGCAACCGGATCTTTATGGACCGTACCATCGGCGCCGGCCCGATCACGGCAGAACGCGCTCTGAGCTACAGCTTCTCAGGCCCGAACCTGCGCGCGGCCGGGGTTGACTATGACGTGCGCGCGATGAATCCTTATTCATCGTATGAAGATTTTGATTTCACCATCCCCGTCGGGGTCAGCGGCGATACCTATGACCGCTTCATGGTCCGCCAGGAGGAAATGTGGCAAAGCATGAGGATCATCCGCCAGGCGATCGACAAATTGCCTGAGGGACCCCATTTCGCACAAGTGCCGGAATTCTACCTTCCTCCCAAGGAAGCTGTATACAACAATATGGAAGCGCTCATCTATCACTTCAAGATCGTGATGGGCGAAACCGATGTGCCGAAGGGTGAAGTTTATCACTGCGTGGAAGGTGGTAATGGAGAGCTGGGCTTTTACCTGATCAGCGACGGGGGCAGAACACCGTTCCGTTTGCATATGCGAAGGCCGTGTTTCATTTATTATCAGGCGTACCCTGAAATGATCACCGGCACCAACATCTCCGACGCGATACTCACCATGAGCAGCATGAATGTGATCGCGGGCGAGCTCGACGCATAGCATCGCCAGGTAAGTAAGTGATTAGAACTACTGAAGAACTGATAAGAGAAGTGCAGGTGAAGAACTACTAACTAGTTATTAGTAACTAGAAACTAGAAACTCCACCCGCTAAATAATAGGAAATGACCGAATCTGAATCTATCAAATTCTCCGATGCTGCCATGGCATTGGTGCAGAAGATTATCAAGCGATACCCGGAGGGGAGGCAAAAATCCGCATTGCTTCCGGTATTGCATGTTGCCCAGGCTGAATTTGGGGGCTGGCTCAGTCCGGCTACAATGGATTATGTCGCCGGCATCCTGAACATCAAACCCATAGAAGTATACGAGGTCGCATCCTTTTACACCATGTACAACCTTCGTCCGGTTGGAAAGTGTGTTCTCGAAGTATGCCGTACCGGGCCATGCTGGCTTAGGGGTTCCGATGATATCATCG
>DASPNN010000400.1:0-8563 GCA_035626495.1 Chryseosolibacter sp. | reverse complement strand
TCCCCGGAGTTCGTCCGTACGTACAGAGCCTTGAGGTCTTCCGGATCGTCGCGGTTGATACGTGCGACTTGTCCCATCACCTGGTATTGTTTCCCGTCCTTGGTAAAGTATCCAAACCGAAGGTTACTGTAAGCGAGCTGCAATGTGCGCGCAATATCTTCCACGCTGATGCCAAGTTGTGCCGCTTTTAGTCTGTTGATTTCAACTTTCAATTCGGGCTTGTTGAATTTCAGATCGGTATCAACACCTTGTAAGACGGGATTGCTGTTTGCAGCTTCCAGGAATTTCGGCAATGCCTGCTGAAGCTTTTCAAAATTGTTGTTTTGAATCACGAACTGTACGGGCAAACCACCGCGCCTGTTGACTGAGATTGTCTGCTCCTGTATGGGGAATGCGCGTCCTTCGGGGAACCTGCCAAGATTGCGGCTGACCATATCAACGATCTCCTGCTGTGACCGCGTCCGATGATCGGGGTCGGAGAGGGTCACTCTCACAAATCCGCTGTTCACCGAGCCGGAGCCTGTGAACCCCGGGGCCGTCACCGATAACGCGGTGCGGTATTCAGGTATCGAATCCTGTACAAACTCTACCATGCGTTGAACATACGTATCCATGAAATCATAGGAAGTACCTTCCGAAGCTGTGAGCATCAGCCGGAACTGGTTTCGATCTTCCATAGGCGCAAGCTCCGACTGTATCGAACGCCCGATGAGCAAAGCCGAAACCACGCAGACAGCAATGATCACAAATGAAACCCATCGCACTTTCATGAACGAAGTGAGCCACCTTCCGTATCCGCCTTCCATCGCGCCGAAAAATGGTTCGGTCTTATGATAAAACCACGAATGTTTGTGCCGTGACCGCGTCAGCTTTACGCTCAATACGGGCGTAAGGGTCAGAGATACGAAGCAGGAAATCAGCACGGCGCCGGCAACGACGATCCCGAATTCGCGGAAGAGGCGGCCCACGAAACCTTGCAGAAACAGGATCGGCAGGAACACCACCGCCAGTGTGACCGAGGTGGAAATGACGGCAAAGAAGATCTCCTTCGATCCTTCCAGAGCAGCCCGATGCTTGTTCATGCCGCCCTCGAGCTTCTTGTAGATATTTTCCGTCACGACAATACCATCGTCAACCACCAAGCCGGTAGCCAGAACGATTCCGAGCATGGTCAGCACGTTGATGGAGAAACCGCAGAGATACATGATAAAAAACGTCGCCGTCAGGGATACCGGAATATCGATCAACGGCCGGATGGCGATGATAAAATCCCGGAAGAACAGGTAGATAATTAGAACAACCAAAAGGAATGAAATGATCAACGTCTCTTCCACCTCTGAAATCGACCGCTTGATAAAGATGGTCTGGTCCATGGCAATGTCGAGCTTGATATCTTCCGGCACTTCCTTTTTGATTTGCTCAAGGCGTTTGTAGAATTCGTCAGAGATCTCAACATAGTTTGCACCCGGTAGCGGAACCATCGCGAGGCCGACCATCGGGATGTTGCTTTCCCGAAGAATCGACTCCTCGTTTTCCGGACCGAGCACGGCTTGCCCGACATCTTTCAGGCGGATATCGCCAAGAGACGACGAGCGGATGATGACATTTTCAAAGTCTTCTTCGGTATATAATTTTCCGAAAGTTCGTACCGTTAGCTCCGTTGCCGTTCCGGAGATCTTTCCCGACGGAAGCTCAACGTTTTCACGGCTGAGGGCTGTCTGCACATCGAGTGGAGTGAGGCTGTAGGCGCTGAGTTTGCCGGGGTCGAGCCAGATTCGCATCGCATATTTCTTCTCTCCCCATACCTGAATGCTGCTGACGCCGGGAATTGTCTGCAGGCGTTCCACAAGGACGTTGTTGGCATATTCTGTAAGCTGCAACGGATTGCGTGTGTTGCTCTGCACGGTCATGGAAATAATCGCATCGGAGTTGGCGTCAGCTTTTGAGACGACCGGCGGGTTCGTGAGATCCTGTGGCAGGGAGCGGACGGCCTGGGAAACCTTGTCCCGCACGTCATTGGCGGCCGCCTCCAGGTCCACGGTCAATTCAAATTCAATATTGATGTTGCTAACGCCAAGGCTAGATGCGGAAGTGATATTCTTGATGCCGGCAATTCCGTTAATGGACTTCTCCAGCGGCTCCGTGATCTGCGATTCGATGATGTCGGCGTTTGCTCCGGAATAATTTGTTCGCACGTTAACATTCGGCGGGTCAATCGCAGGATAATCGCGGACCCCCAGAAAATTGAAACCGATGACGCCAAACAGCACCAGGATGATATTCATTACAAACGCCAGTACCGGACGTTTCAAACTGAGTTCAGAAATATTCATACGCTTCCTCGCCTGAGGCGGTTAAAGGGAATTGAATTTGGTAACTTTGACCTTTGCATTCGGCCTGATGGCCATTAAGCCCGTGGTGATGACCGTATCGCCTGCTTGAAGCCCCTGGAGAATTTGAACAAAAGCAGAATCGCGGATACCGGTTTCCACCACGGTAAACAAGGCGCTGTCCTTGCGCAGCAGGATCACCTGCTTATTCCTGGCCGTGGGAATGATTGCCTGCGTGGGTATCAACAGGGCGTTCGCATCCTTGCCCAGCTGCAGATTCACCCTGGCAAAAATGCCTGGCACAAGTTCCTTGTGATGCGTGTTGACCAGCGCGCGCACCTTGAGCGTTCTCGTGCTTTGGTCCACACTGCTTTCTGTTGCCATCACAACTGCCTGATGGTCCTTCTCACCTCCGTCGACGCGGAAAGTGACGACATAGCCAGGGCCCATCTCCGGCGCATATTTTTCCGGTATTGAAAATTCGAGCTTTAGCTTATCAACCTGTCGGATGGTGGTGATCACATCGCTCGGCGAAATATAGGATCCCAGGCTGATGTTGCGAAGGCCGACTTTGCCGGTATAGGGGGCGCGAATTGCCGTCTTTGCGATCGCAATTCGCGTGCTTTCGATGTCTGCGCGTAAGTTCTCCACATTCAAGCTGCTCAGGTCATACTCCTGCTGGCTGATACCGCTGATCGCCAGAAGTTCTTTGTTTCTCTCTTCGGTTTTCTCAGCGATCTTCAGCTGAACCTGCAGCTTTTTCAGCTGCGCCTGCAGGTCTTCATCAAAGAGTTTGACAAGAAGTGTTCCTTCTTGCACGAGCGATCCTTCCTTGACGTTTAGGTGAACGATGCGGCCGCCAACTTCAGCTTGAATTTGGGTTTCTTCGAAGGGCAGGAGCGAACCGGGTATTTGCACGTCTTCGCTCACAGAGCTTCGTTTGACAACGAATGCATCTACACTGACCGGACCCTGGCGCGGGCGTCCGCCGGCAGGCCCTGGTGGCTTGTTATCTGAGCAGGAAACAAATGCGGCAGTAAACAGAATCGTAAGGCAAAAAAATTGACGTGTTCTGAAAAATAACATGGTACGTAGTATGGCTAATAAGTAACACACCCGATTCTTCTCTGGTTCGGGCCGGCAAGTTCAGTTTTTTGATGCAAACAGTTTATGAAGTCGCAAAACCTGCGGGATAACAAGTTCGGCATCATCATTAACGATGATATGGTCTGCGCGTTCCCGCTTTTTATCCTCCGGCATCTGTTTTTCGACAATTCCTTTTAACTGTTCGACCGTTCGATGTGGATCGCGTTTCAGGACCCGCCTGATCCGGAGTTCTTCCGGCGCTGTAACGACAATGACAGCATCGAGGTTCCGGGCGGTTCCTGCCTCGAACAAAAGCGCAGCCTCTTTCAGCACATATGGATGACCCCGGTGCCTCGCTACCCACTTCTCATAATCAGCAGCAACGCGTGGATGTACGAGTGCATTCAGTTTTTCCAGCTCATGCCGGTTGTTGAAAACGTGATCACCCAAGTAGACCCGGTTGAGGCTACCGTCTTTATGATACGCCAAATCACCGAATTCTTTTTTGATCTGATTGACGAGTATTCCATCGGTGGTCATTAATTCTTTCGCATGGCTGTCCGCATCGTATACAGGTACGCCCAGATGACGGAAGATGCGGCTGATCAAACTCTTGCCTGATCCAATGCCTCCGGTGATACCGATTTGCAATGGCCGTGACACACCTTAGAATTTTACTTTAACAGAATCTACATGAATTACCGTCGCATATGGTGGCAAGCCTGACACGGCAGGCTTCAACGCTTTTTCACCACGGGGAATTCTTTTCAGGTCGAGCGTGGCCCTCAATGAGTCACGGTTGAACTCGCCCATCATGTTCTGTGGGATCGACAATTTTATCGGCACTTTTCGGCGGCCGATCACCGGCCACACGTTGGCCGGAAGGTTGAGTATCACCAAACGTGCGGAGTCTTCAATCGTGACCATTTTTTCCACATCGAACATGACGGCGACTGTGGGTGGATTGCGCTTGAGCAAATCGGAGGAAGGCAATTGTACTTCCACGTCTTCCATAAAATGCTCGTCGATGTTTCCGAACGGCAGCTGTATCCGAACGGGTTCCTGGATTTGGTCAATGATTGGTCGCGGGCCCTCGACAAAAATCGAATCGGGCATGATGGAAACGAAGCTCGCAAGGCCATATCCTTTTTTCATGCGAAGAGAAGTAGTGTCGAGGGCGAGCTTGATCCACCGCACCGTCTTGGGTTCGAGACTTACGTATAACGTGTCCGTTAGAACATAGTTGATTTCCAGACCTTCCAGCTGATTTGAAAAGTAGGCCGGCAAGGTGCTGGCGACAATTTTTCTGGTTTCCAGGGGCCGTTCGACAGGGATTTCGAGCGGCGGTATCTTCACGCCGGTACTGCGCCGAAATAAATTCCAGCCGTTACCGGTGACATTGACGCGAATTTCTTTCGGCAAGGACTTGACCGGCACAAAATTCTGCCTGTCGTATTCAAAGGTTAATGGAAAACGGAGGTTCGTGGTGTAGGTCTTGTTCAGCGCGTTCAGAAACCAAAAAACAGTAGCCGCGAATACACACAAAGCAACTGCCTTCCAGTTCTTCCGATTAAAACGGACCACATTGAATATGGATTCGACCGGTTTCATTCGCACCAAACATCACCTGTCCAAAAAAAAAGAAAAATATGTCTACTTCTTGTTGGCCACCCGGGTGTACTCCATCGAAATGGCCGATTTGTTAAAACGGATTCGACCTCCTTTTTCAACCTCCAGGATAAACGTGTCGCCTTCGAGTTCAGCAATGTATCCGTGGGCCCCTCCTACCGTGACAACATAATCGCCCTTCTTGATCTCCTCTACAAATTTCTTTTGTTCTTTAGCCTTTTTCTGCTGAGGTCTGATCATGAAAAAATAAAAGACGACAAAAATTGCAATGAAGACGAGGAACGAGAAATCCTGGAAGGGGCTCTTTTCTGCCTGGGCTTGTAATATAACATTTAGCATATCTGATAAATTAACGGCCAAAGTTAACGTGATTTCAATATGAATAGCCGTGCATGGAAATAAAAAAACCCCGTCGAGCGGGGTCTGATATTTTATTTGACGGGGCCTGTGGATTCCGATTTTGGCGTAACCATCGCTTTGAAGCGCAGCACCGTTTGCTTCGGGTAAGTGTTCGCCGTGACGGTAATCATCTTGTTTTGCATGCCGGGTTTTCCATTGCTGTCGAACTTCGCTTTCACGAAGCCCGAGCCCCCGGGTGGAATGGGCGTTTTTGTCCAATCAGGTACTGTGCAGCCGCAAGAGGGTTTGGCGTCCTGGATGATCATTGGCGCGTTGCCCGTATTTTTGACGGCGTAGGTGTACTCTACGGTCTGGCCTTCGGTGATCGTGCCAAAATCGTGTTCGAGTTTGGCAAATGCTGCTACCGGAAGGGGCCCGGCCGGTTTTTCTTCCTTGGCGGCCTCACTAACCGGCTGAATTCCTGGTGTCGGCGCTGTGGTTCCATTAACTTTTTTCTGGCCTTTCAGCTCGGCAATCTGGCTTTCGAGCTCGGCAATTCTTTTCTCAGTATCGCGATCCCGGCACGACGCCGCCAATCCCAGCACCGCAATTATCAAAAACACCCTGACTTTATGCATTTTCATATTCCTTAATTACTCTTCTTACCGCGAATTTGCTCCAAAAGTTCATCGACATCCAACAAAAGCTTTTCTGCTTTGTTTTTCGCCTCATCCACCACACGCTGGCCCTGTGATTTGGCTTCCGAGGTCAGCGGCGTTTCCTTGCCCGCCACGAAGTCGTTTATCACGTCCTGAAGCATTTTGCGGTACTTGTCCAGCTGAAACGACAGCTTTTCCCGGGTATTTGACCCCTTATCAGGAGCATACAAAACTCCAAGAATTGCTCCCGTAGCCGCTCCAACGAGGAATGCCAACAGCGTGTTTCCACCTTTTTTGCTCATAAACTTTAAAATTAGTTTCGATTGAATTGCAAATTCAAAATTTTAACATTTTTTAACAAATTCCGGAGTAGAGTTATTTATTGTCGATCAAACCGCGACCGCTCTTTTTCAGTTCACCGGAGTCCTGCAATTCCTTAGCGATGACGTCCAAAATGCCATTGATGAACTGGCGGCTTTTGGGGGTACTGTAGGTTTTGGCCAGCTCGATGTATTCATTAATCGACACTTTCACGGGAATATTCTGGAAGCTGATCAATTCGGCAATTGCCATTTCGAGTATAATCCGATCGGTGAGAGGCAACCGCTCGACCTCCCAGTTTCGGGTATTGGACGCAATCAGCTCACGGTGCTTACCCGTCAGGTTGATGGCTGTGTTATAAAGGGTTTCGATGAATTCCTTGTCCTCTTCCCAATTGAGCGACAAGCTGTGCAGGGCGACTTCTTTCGACTTCGAAGGCTCGAACGACTTCACTGTCTTTTCGACGAGCGCCTTGACGATGTCCTTGTCCTCTGCCCAGCGCAAGACCTCCTCTTCGTAAAAATCATTGATGACTGTTTTGCCGAGAATGATCTTCTTAAAAAGGTGGCTTACGAACTTTCTTTGGTCCTCCTCGGAGGGACTTTTGCGATCAAGGTAATTCAGATATTCATTGTCCTGGCGAACGACATCCCGGAACCACAAACGCACCTTCTCCACGTGATCCTGCCAGTGCCGGCCGAGCTTTAAGGCATCTTTCTTCAGTGCCTCGCTGTTCTTCAGGCCTTTGATCCAACTGTTGTTTACGAAATTTTTATGGCTGACTTTCTTGTCTGCTTCGGCAAGTTCGGCGAAAGCAACCGCCAGGCTAAGAGTTGCGATATAGTGTTCGTAGATCTTTTCGACTTCCGAAACGAGGTTCTTCCGGAAAAAGTCCGTGTCTTTTTTAATTTGGTTGTTGTAAAAAACAAATCCGTTGTTGACCGCTTTCTTGATTTTTTCATCCTCGTGATCGGCTTTCATCGCACCACTTTCAAACGCGGCCTGAAAAAGCTTGACGGCGGTTTTTTTCTGCTGACCCAGAAGCTCCTTATTCTGGACTTCCATCGAATTGAGATCGGGCAAAAATTCTTCCGCGATCTTCTCTTGACAAAGCTCGAAGGTTGCGTCCTTGCATTGTTGCAAAGCGAAGAGACTTTGCATGACTTTAATTCTAAGGCTCCTTCTGTTCAGCATGTTAAAGAACTAACGTGGTTGGATACGAAATTTTACGGCAGGACAAAAATAAAAATCCTGTCAGTTTTTCACTAACAGGATTCGTTTTAGTTTTTTTTGGCCTCCAGGCGCCGTTTTGCACAATCGTTGCCAGACATTTCCGGGAAAATCGCTGCCGCGCTCCCTTCGCCGGGTGAACTCTTCGACTAGCGGCCCATTCGCAGTCTTCCGATCTGTCCGATGCGTTTTTCTGCGAACCGGATCGCCGCCTCCTGGGTTGATATGTGTTCCAGCTCAGCGACATTGAGAATGTTCAGGCACGTGTCGTAGATCTTTTCCGTGTGTTCAAAAACACGGTTGCGGTTATAGTTTCCGAGGTATTCGTTGTAGACATTGATCAAACCGCCAGCGTTAATTAGAAAGTCCGGGGCGTAGGTGATACTCTTGTCCAGCAGCATATAGCCGTGTTTCACCTCGTCTTTAAGCTGGTTGTTGGCTGCGCCCGCAATGATGCTGCACTTCAGCCTGCCAATGGTCTGATCATTGATCGTCGCACCCAGTGCGCAAGGGGCGTAAATATCCACATCGAGGTCATAGATCTCATCCTGCCCGACGGCTGTGACACCAAACTTCTGCTCAATCCCTTTCAGCTTTTCTTCGAAAAGGTCGGTGACAAAAACCTCCGCCTTTTCTTTCACGAGGTACTCGATGAGGTGCATTCCGACCTGCCCGGCGCCCTGGACTGAAATACGTTTGCCTGTCAGGCTTTCACTGCCGAAAACTTTTTTTGCTGTAGCCTTCATTCCCATATAAACGCCGTAGGCTGTTACTGGCGACGGGTCGCCACCACCGCCCATAGATTCAGGCAATCCTGTAACATGTCTGGTCTCCATGTGGATGTATTCCATGTCGCTCGTTTTCATGTTCACGTCTTCCGCGGTGATGTATTTGCCATTGAGACTGTCCACAAACTTTCCGAACCGCCGCAGGAACGCTTCGCTTTTCATCGTTTTTGCATCCCCTATA
>DASPNN010000399.1:0-2085 GCA_035626495.1 Chryseosolibacter sp. | reverse complement strand
CGCGCACATTGGCACGATGCTACCGGGATCTCATTTGCTGAAAGGAAAGAAATGAAAAGAAAAAGGCGGACCGAAGCCCGCCCTTTGTCATAAACCGAAATCCCAAATTATTCTTTGATAAACTTTTCCCGAACGAGCCCTTTGGTTGTGTCGATCACGAGCAGGTAGATTCCCGACGGCAGCATCGATACATCCATCTGTTTTCCATCGCGGACAAGACCTGACATGACTTTTCCGCTGATGGACGTGATCGTTACAGTGCGGATGATCGCTTCTTCCTTCAGTCGAATGTTTAACAGATCCCGAACAGGGTTTGGATAGACAATCTTTTGCGAAGTTTCTGTTAGAAACACCGGCCCCTGTTCACCACGGCCTGCAGCATCCTTCGCTGTGGCGCCGCCTACGCAGAAATTGTGCGATGCCGAAGACGTAAAGCTACCACCTGTAGCCAGGGTTGTTCCGGCCGCGTCTTTCAATGTGTAAGAGCCATTGCCATAAGTACAGCAGATTCCGTCGTTGTATGAATCATTGATCGTGAAAGTGTAACATCCCGCCACAAGACACTTTGTTGAGATGACAGTGGTGCCGGCGGCGGACGAGCCGTAGGGTCCGCCTGAGGCCACGGTCGTCCCGCTGGAATTTTTGATCGACCATGTTGTTTCAGCCGGATATTGATCGAGCTTGAGGGTCAGCGTCACATCGGTACATGTGCTGGTGGTCAGGTTAACTGTGTAGTCTTCGACCTCGCCATACCCAAAGGATTCGCATGCGGTGGGTATGCCGCTGTATTTCATCGAAACGCGCATCCGCGTGCTGCCGCTGGCGGCGGTCGTGGGAACCGTAAAAGTGCCGGTCACCGGTGTTGTCTGCGATGCAGCTTTCGTCCACACTTGCTCTCCGCCATCGCCGAAGTCACCATCCTTATTATAATCGATCCATACGGCGTACCCTTCGCTGTATCTGGTGCCTGTCCATGTGGGTGTGACCGTAATTGTATAGGCTGTGCCTTTGTTCAGATCGGTGGACAGCGCTGTGAAGTCACCATAGCCGCCGTTGGCGCCGGTCGCGTTATCGATTGTTCCGAGCTGCACACGGCCAATATACTCATCGGTTACGTCGTTCCCCTTCGATGCACAATAGGCGATCTGGATCGTCGATGTGGTGAACGTCACCGACGCGCTGTAAGCCGACGTAGTGGAGGTACATTTGCTCCTTACCTGGGCTTCATACTGCGTTGCAGCTGCAAGGCCGCTCAGGTTGACGGAATTCGAGGCTGCGCCAACCGTGGTCCAAGTGGTGGTGCCAGTGGGCCGATACTGGACATCGTAAGTCGCGCCGGCCACGGCCGTCCATGACAGCGTCGCCCCGGTGGAGGTCACGTTAGAAGATGCCAAACCGGTGGGAACAGTCGCCGTGCAGGAGGGGGCCCCGGAGATGGTAAAGTTTACGTTGGAGATATCGTAAAAAATATTTCCGGACGCCTCGACCTTGACCCTGCAGGTAGCCGATACGTCATTTGGTACCGTGATCACCTGAGAGCCGTCGTTCGGCGTGGTTGAGACCAGTGTGACAGGGTAGGTGAACCCGCCGTCGGTCGAGAGCAGAATGTTTACATTCGCGCAATTTACCGGCGACACATTTGTGCTCGCCACATTCCACGTCACCGTCTGCGCTGACCCTACTGCCCAGGTAACCGCGGTGTTCGGAGCGGACACCGTGAAAGGGCCAGCCGTACCGTTGACAGTGACCACCATCAAATCGTCGGACGTTTGTCCGCCACCGGATTTGTTGTCTCGAACGGTGAGGGAGAAATTCAAAGTTCTTGCTACGGAAGGCACGACTTCCCAGGTAGGCGTCAAATTATTGGCTACGACATCGCTGATCTGCGGTAGATACCGGTCTGGCGATGTTGTTCCTTGCCGGGACCTGAACATCGGCCCGACAGTCCGGGTTGAGGTTGGCGCCGAGTTAGAGTTCGGGTTACCGGGATCATTCTGTTCCCAGGTGTAGGTGAGGGCATCGCCATCGGGATCCGATCCCTGTCCACGAAGCACGAAGGCGGTCGATTTCGGAATGACGTAATCG
>DASPNN010000398.1:0-10879 GCA_035626495.1 Chryseosolibacter sp. | reverse complement strand
CTTAAAACAAATGAACTATTCGGTGGCCCGTTGATCAGACTTACGAAGCAGATTCAAGCGAGTCAGGGACACGATGTGGTAGCAATCCCTCATCCACGTTTTTCGACATACGAAGATCTCACTAAGGTCGCAAGCGAACTGGTGTTGATCTTCGATGACTTTAAGCTTGCAATCAAAGGTTGAACGGTTTCCGCCCTGTCTGCTGCACGCTTCCCCCTCAGTGTCGCTGGCCCGCCCAGTGACACTCAGGTATCGGAAAAGCGGGCCTTTTCGCGCGTAACAAGCACCACCTTCACGACACCGCCAACCAGACCGCAACTCCAACCAATATCACACCCGAAACCAGGAACTGAACCTTCTTCGATCTATCTCCCGACGTTCTTACAACCGAAGCAAGCGAGCTATAAACAAACAGCACAGTCGTGTCTATCGTGATCGCGAGAATCCCCAACAGCGCGACCTGCCACAGGAATTTTCCCGACGAAGCTTTAACGAATCCCGGAAGCACCGTCATCCAAAAAATGAAGGCCTTGGGATTTGAGATGATTGTCAGAAATCCTTGCAGGAAATTTCTTCCGTTTCCAAATTGAATTTCTGTAGACCCGGCATTCTTGGTCACGCCCGCGCGGATCAAAGTGAAAGCGCTGTACAACGTAAAGGCGACGCCTCCGGCTTTCATAACCTGAAGTCCTGCCGGAAAATTGCTGAGCACAATTCCGATCCCGGCCACCGATAACAGTAGGTAGAGAACATTTCCAGCCACAATACCGCCGATACTCAACAAACTGCTTTTCACCCCGCCATTCAATGATTGTGATACGATCAGCAACACGTTGAGCCCGGGAATCAGGGAAATGACCAGGATCGTTGACACAAAAAGGACGAGCGAAGACTCCATAAAGTTTTATCGTAATATTACGATAAAACGGCGCGGATGTTTTACAATTTGACAACTTTTATCGTAATATTGCGATATCACGATACGCTTATTCATTTCGCAGCGAATCGATGGGATTCGCACGTGCTGCGCTCATTGCACGGTAGCCCACAGTCAGCATTGCAATGACCATTAAAACCGCACCGCACGCGGTGGTCACCAACATGCTGAAATCCACGTGATAGGCGAACGACTCAAGCCACTGTTGGACGACGTACCATGCCAGAGGCAGCGCGACACCAAACCCCACAACAACCAGTATCAGGTATTGTTTTGACAGGAGTACAATGATCTGGCGAGTCGATGCCCCGATTGCTTTGCGGATACCAATTTCTTTTGTGCGCTGTTCCGTCGTATAAGATGCCAGGCTGTACAATCCAAGACAGGCCAGAAATATCCCGATCGCGGTGAGGTAGCCGACGATCGTTCCGAGTCGTCTTTCCTGCTGATAAAGCCTGCTGTAACCATCGTCAAAGAATGTGTAGGTGAAGGGATGTTCCGGATCGAAACGCGCCCACTGCTCTTCAATAAATTCCAAGGCAGCTTTCGCGTTGCGCGCATCGATCTTTATCGAATAGAGCGAATACCAGTCACGGGGAGGAATAAAGAAAAGCAGTGGCGCAATCTTTTCGCGGATAGACCGGAAGTGAAAATCTTTTACCACACCGATCACTGGCGCCTGCGGTCTTTCAGCAGCGGGAATGCTGAAGGTCCTGGACAGCGGGTCGCTCCAGCCCAGTTGTCTGGCTGCTTCTTCGTTGATCAGGTAGGCGGCGGTGTCGGATGCGAAATCAACGGAAAAATCACGTCCGGATGCGAGTTCAATTCGATAGGTCTTTAGAAAACGATGATCGACTGCCATCACACGAATCGCAGGCGTGGTTTCACTCGTGAATCCCTCAGGCAGGGTTGGCAATCCCCAATCGCTACCACCGGGAATGTTACCCGACAGAGAGACATCGATCACTCCGGGGTGCTTGAGCAATTCGGTTTTCACGGATTCGCAATTCAGGCGCAGGTTATTCGATTGGATCGGTATGGTAATAATTTGCTGTGGATCGAATCCCAGGGGCTTGCTTTGAATAAATAGCAGCTGCTGAAAGATTACGACAGCCGCGATCACAAGGCTTGATGACAAGGCAAACTGAAAAACCACCAGCGACTTTCTCAATCCAGTGTTGCGGGCCGGAGTCAATTGCCCTTTCAAAACCTGTAAAGGCTTCAGGGAAGCCTGGTAGAATGCCGGGTAAGTTCCTGCCAGTAATGCTGTCAGCAGCGTTACGCCGGCAACGGCCATGACAAAAACCGGTTCCGTCATGTCCACGGGCCGCATGTTTTTCGACGTCAACTCGTTCAAAGCCGGCAGTGCCGCAACGGCAAGGGTGAGGGCTGCCAATGTCGAAAGGAAGCAGATCAAAACAACCTCAATCATCAACTGAATGACGAGCTGTTTGCGGATCGCGCCGTTGACTTTGCGAACGCCGATCTCCTTTCCTCTGACAATCGCCTGGGCGGTGGTCATGTTCACAAAATTTGCCGACGAGATTGCCAGGATCAGCAAGGCAATCGAGGAAAAGATGTAAATGTACATGACATCTGAATTGGGCCTCATTTCCCGGTGCAGGCGGGAATGGAGGTGAATTTTTGTGATCGGCTGGAGAAATGGCGTGTAGTTCTCCGCGGTCTCGCGATTTATATTTTTGCTCAGAACGCTTTTTATCTTTCTGGCGACCGTTTGCGGGTCGGCGTTTTCCCTCAGCAGCAAATAAGTGTAAAACTGGTTCCATTGCACCCAGCTATCCCGTTGTGGATGCTGCAAACTCTGGATCGAAAGAAGGTAGTCGAAGGTGAAGTGGGAAGACGGCGGAACATTTTCTATCACGCCGGTCACGGTATAATCGGTACGGCCGTCGATTCTCAGGGTTTGACCTAGGGCGGGCGCCTCACCAAAATACTTTTTCGCAAATGATCTGGTGACCACAATATGATTAGGACCCGAGAGGGCGGAAGCAGCATCTCCCACAAGAAGGGGGAAGGTGAATATGTGGAACACGGATGAGTCGGCATAAAAGCCATTGGGTTCATAAAACCTTTTCGCTCCGTTTTCAACCAGGAGTTGTCCGGTCATAACGAAACGACTCATCGCTTCGATCTCCGGAATCGCCTCCTTTGCCGCAGGTCCCCATGGACCGTTGACCTTTGCAACGCCGGTGAAGTCCGATCCTTTAATCGCCGTCGCAAGCCTGTAGATCCGCTGTTTGTGAAGGTGGTACTGGTCGTAACTCAATTCGTCGATGACAAACAACAGGATCAAAAAACAACTTGCAAGTCCCAGCGAAAGACCGGTCAAAGTCGTGACGGAATACGCCTTTTTTCGCAGCAGCGACCGCCATGCAATTTTAAAGTAATGCAGTATCATAGGATATGGAACAGGTACATTTCTACGTGGGTGACGGCGGCAAGGCAACCATCGAAATAGAGAACTTCGTTATTTTTGATTCGTTACGGCGAAACGCTCATTTATATCCGGGATCCTGGTCAAGCCGCGGTGTACCGGTCCCGCTGCGAAGCATTCCTGTTAATGTGCATAGAACGTGCTGTCAGAGATTTCATATAAGTCACTGATCAACAACGTCTTAATCATTCAGAATGACACCCGATGAACAAGACGTTTGTAAATTATTCGCGCCAGCCCGCATAAAGAAACAAGCGAGCATCCAGCACATATTCCGTGGGCAAACAGAACTTGTTTCACTTTACAACGTCCTGTATATTGCCGCTAGAGTAAAGACCCGTTTATGAAGCTTTTTTTTTGTTCCATGTTCTCAGTAGCCGTTGCGTTGTTCGTTCTGACCATCGCAGAGGCCCAACAAATTAAACGTCAGGTCAAACCGGAGACAGCGGCGCTCGTGAAGGACCGCAAGCTGGTGGTGTTTCTCAAGTCGGAAGACGAAAGCGTCATGCGCAAGCTGACCGGTGCTGAATTAAAAAACTATAAACAGGGGATCAGCCAGTTCAACACGAATCTTCAGACGGTGGTGAAGGCGTTCTGGACATTCAACAGCACCGTTTCGTATCTGACCAAAGACAAGATCGAGTCGCTAAAGCCGGCCAACGAATATGCGATACTCGCCGTGGACCTGATCAACATCCGGTTCAGCAATCAGCTCACCCGCAGACCTGCCAACCAGATTTTAAGACTCCATGTTTGCATGCTTGAAGATTACGATCCGCTTAAACCCGTCTTCTACCAGGACGTTGTAGGCTTTGTGTCCGAACAGGGCGTGCCCGCGATCTCCAAGATGGACCTGGTCGCGGCCGCAAACATGGTGCAGAACCACCTGCAGGCGCGCCTCGACGGAAAACGCAGAGCCAATGGACTGCACTACGAGGAGGCGCTGGAATACGCGGGCACATTGAAAAATAAAACTCTGCTCATCGACACGACGTTTATGGACAAGAAGCTGACCGCGCAGGAAGTCAAAGAAGCGTACACATATCCTTTCGCAATTTCGAACTCGGCGGCGATAGAGAAAGCACAAATGAGCCGCGATAAGAAATTTGCCTACGTATACGTGTTCCCTGTGGGCGATGCCTCCAACACCATGTACCATTGTATCCTGGATTGTGAGACGGGTAAAGTGATCAGCTATTCGATGAACGCTGGCCTCCATTTGAATAACTTCATCGATCGAAGGCACCTGGAGGAATACGTCCTGTACTCGGATTACTACAACAACAAGAAAAACAAGAAGGGAAAAGGGAAGTAGCCGTTCCCGAACAGTGCGACGACGGCCGGGTCTCATTCTGATAAGGTGCGGTGCTCGTTTTCCGTTTGATTCCCCAACATCCATGTTTCGAATTCCACCCAAATGGCTTATCTTGATTTGAATTCTTCGCGATATGAGGTTGATTACGCTACTCTTGCTCGCCTTACCTTTCATGGCGCAGGGGCAAATGACGAAGCAGGACAGTTTGTGGCTTCCCTTTGCATCATTTATCGGGAAATGGTCCGGCACGTCAGAGGGTCGTCCGGGAAACGGAGCGTATGAGCGAACCTACACGTTTATCTTCAACAAGAAATTTATCGAAGTAAGAAATAAGTCCACTTACCCGCCGTCAAAAAATCATCCGGAGGGAGAGGTTCATGAGGACATCGGATACATCAGCTATGACAAGTCGCGAAAATCCTTTGTGCTCCGGCAATTCCATATCGAAGGGTTTGTGATAGTGTATCGGCTCGAGTCCATTTCGCCAGACGGCAGGCAGATCGTCTTCGTTTCCGAGTCCATCGAGAACATACCTGCCGGGTGGCGGGCGCGGGAAACGTACCATCTTTCAACGGGGCAGGAGTTCCAGGAAGTTTTCGAGTTGGCCGCACCGGGTAAGGAATTTGAGCTTTACTCAAAGGCTCGCTTGACGAAGACCTGAACGACAGTCCCCGCGACGGAACCGGCCCAGATGGGTTTACCCAAGGTATCTCTCAAGATTTTGCTTGAAAAAAGCAGCGCTATCGGTGATGCTTTTAATTGAATTTACCGCAAAATTTCCTCCCTGCTCGATAAAGTAGTACTGAAGGCCGGCGCGCGAGGCTTCAGGAAGAATCGCGGTATAGTCAATAGATCCGTTGCCGAGTTCGGTATAGTCGCGCGTCACTTTGTCCATGTCTTTCACGTGCCACATCACAAAACGTCCGGGCTGTTTGCTGATCAGTTCTTGGGGGCTGAGTTTCGAAGAGTGCATGACCCAGTAAAGGTCGAGTTGGAGTTTGACAAATTTGGCATCGGTTTCGTCCATGATGATCTCATAGCCATTTGTACCATTCTGATCCGTAAATTCATAATCGTGGTTGTGATACGCGAATCCCAGTCCCGATTTGTTGATTTGTTCACCGACAACATTCAGTTTTGCGGCCAGCGCCTTGAATTTCTCCAGCGTTCGGGACTGTGGGTCCAACCAGGGCCAGGTGATGTAATGCTGGCCCACTGCGTGCGCCCCTTCAATACATTGATCAACATAACGTTTCAATGCATCTTCACTCTTGTCGAAATAGAGATGAAAATCGTAGTGGCCGCTGGATGTGCTTAACTGGTTATCAATGAGCAGGTTCCTGAAAGCGTTTCCCGGTAGTCCGTAGTACTTTTTCTGGATGGGGTCGTAACCATAAGTTTCAAGATCTTCATAGCCCAGCGAGGCGATCGTTTTCAACGTACCTGTAACATCGGCCCGCATTGCATCGCGGACGGTAAAGAGCTGCAAGCCCATTTTATATTTTTTTCGCGGCCAAAAACCCATGCGTGCCATCAAGCCGCCGGGCACCAACGCTGAAGACCGAATGATAAAATTCCTGCGATTCATACGTATGAGTTTTCTTTTCTCCTAAATCCGATCGACGTACCGATCCGTGGATTCTCCCTAAAGTTAAGAAAGAAACGTGGAGTTCCGTGGCGCTGGCATTCGACAAATCGCGATGCGTTTGGCGTTCGGGCGAACACAACCTCGATTACAAAGAAGCTACTGCGTCGTTGGTACAATTTCATTTGCCGCATTCGAATCCCTGCCATAAGACTTGAAAGTCGTTCCATACCGGATGAGATTTTGGCTGCGGCGATATCGAAAAGAAATATCCGACCTTGGCGTCCCGCGGACAGGCTTTCATGCTGACATTCACATTCAGGGTCGTGGGCCTGTAACTGATAAAGTCGTAAATGTCGACGGTGGCGACAAACGGGTTGGCGTTGTCTCCTGTCGGCGTGACGGCTGCTTTTGTTTCAACGCTGCTCGAGCTGGTGGCAATATTTGCCTTGACAAGTCCGCTGTAATACTCTTCCAGATATGACTTCAGCGATGCAGCGTCGATCTCTGAACCTTCATCGAGCCACCATAAGAAACAATATGACCAGAGCTGCACACTCGTGGTATCGCTCCATCCCGGTGCAAAGCGCAGCTCCTCATGGCCGGTGAACGGGATGCCCGGCGCGAAACTGATTGGAAATGGAAATGTTTCAGTCGTCCAACCGTCGGGCACCGGTAGTTTGTGCATCTGGCAGAAAGATGTGGAAGGCACCACGATGGCAATCACAAGTAAGAGTATAATTTTGCGCATCTTGAAAAAATGAGTTGGCAAGCGGACGGACCGGTTGTTGAGCGCAATATAATAATTCGGAAATGATTCCGCGCGGTTTCGCCAGTTCCTGCGGATTCGCATTGCGAAACACGACCTGTTATACACCCCGTTGTAAATCAAAATTTGATTCTGCGCCGGCAACACGCCAGGCGAATTATCATCCCTTTGAACACGGCACTGAATTTTTCGGATAAGATAACTGCCATGCACTGAGTCAACTTGTGATGGATGAAGCGTCTGTACCGCGTGGAAAATTTGGTCCTCCCGGACCAGCGCACCGATTCAGAATTGCCGGTTAAGAAGTTGACAAAACAAATCACATAACGTATGGAAAAAAATTTACCCTCGGGAATGTTTCATGACCGAAAGGCGTGGACCGCTCACACACGTGCTGGCATTGCCAGCTTTCTATTGCTCCTGGTTTCATTGGTCGCCAGCGGACAGGCTCAACTTATCAAAGACATCAACGACGCTGAGGAAGACACTTACATCGAATTCTCCAACCTGCGGGCAATCGACAACATGGCATTCTATGTGAGCGAACGCAAGCACTTGTGGGTCACTTTCCAGGACCCGTCCGCCGGGGATGCGGACCGCGCTGTGAAGCTTGGCTCTTTCAATTCAGTCGATCGCCTTTATGTCGCGGGGTTTACCCTGTACTTTGTTGCCGATGACGGCGTTCATGGTCTTGAGCTCTGGCAAAGTAACGGCTCCGTAGACGGCACATTCATGGTGAAGGACATTTATCCCGGGACGGCTTCCGGCGACCCTCGGAATCTGACTTTTTCAAACCGGGTCCTGTACTTCACGGCCATCGCACCCGGGAAAGGCAGGGAACTCTGGAGATCCAATGGCTCGGACGCGGGAACAACGATGGTCAAAGACATCCTGCCAAGCAGCGGCTCGAGCAACGCAAGTTTTCTCACCGACGTGAACGGCATGCTCTACTTTGCGGCTAATAATGGCACGAACGGTTATGAGCTTTGGAAGTCCGATGGCTCCACGGCGGGAACCGTTATGGTGAAAGACATCGCCCCGGATCTTAAAGTCAGCAGCAGTCCGAAGAACCTGGTGAATGCCAATGGCACCTTGTATTTTTCGGCCCAAACAAGCGCGACAGGCCGCGAACTTTACAAGAGCAACGGCACAAGCACCGGAACAGTGCTTGTGAAAGACATCCGTCCGGGCAGCAACAGCTCGGGCATTGAAAACCTGACCGCGATGAACGGTAGTGTTGTCTTCACCGCCAACGACGGAACATACGGTCACGAACTTTGGAAGAGCAATGGAACAGCGTCCGGTACGGTGCTGGTAAAGGACATGACACCGGGTGCAGCCGGAAGCCATGGGGAAGGTGTGTTTCAGCATCAGATGGGTAATTTCACCGTACTCAATGGAATACTTTATTACACCGCCTATCAGGATAAAACCTATTTCATCTGGAAGAGCGACGGCACTACCAACGGGACGGTTACTGTAACAAAAGCATCAGGGCCCGGAATCGGAACGCCCGCGCCACAATTCACCGAGAAAGATGGCTGGGTCTATTTTTTCAATAGTCACTATGAATCGGACGGTGACTATTCGTTGCACCGGATGAATCCGGCCACCGGAAACATTGAACTCGTCTACTTCGTGTATGTCGATACCTACGACTATTATTATCCACCGCTCGTGGTGGTAACTAACACGCTGGAGCAAAAAATGCTCTACAGCTGGGGTGTGCTTGCCTTTTCCGGCGCAAAGATGTTCCGCACCCCGGGAACCGAAGATGAGACCCAGATTTTGTACGACCAGGATCCGTTCATCGCCACCGATTCGAGCGACCCCCATCACTTTATGCCATTCAATGGAAAGCTCGCATTCATCGCGCAGGCGACATTCTACACATCGCATTCTGTGCAGCTCACGGATGGATACTCTGTTAAGTACCTGATCAATTTTGAAAACATGAGCGACGAGCATCACCCGATCGCCGCCACGAAGACGCATCTTTACGCCAGCGGAGGCGAGTGGCTCGAGATCTACAAAAACGATGGAACTGAGTTTTCGTACGGGACACTGGCCAACGACTATGAGCAGCCGCCCGCGCGCAACCTGACGGCTACTGCGACTGATGTCTATTTTTCCAACGACGCGGGCGAATTATGGAAAATCAATGGCACGACCGACGAATTCACCAAGCTCAAGTGGTTGCATCAGATCATTGAAATGAAAGCCATCGGTACCGGTGTGGTGATGCGCGTAAGAACACCGAACCTGGGCGAAGAGTGGTGGAGAACGAATGGCACCGTCTCCGGAACATACCGGATCAAGCTGATGCGCCCGGCCTACGCGCATGGAACGGTCGTCTCACCAAACGCCATGGTAAAGGGGGCGTATTACTTTGTAGCCAATAACGGTACGCACGGAAACGAGGTGTGGCGCACGGGTGGAGTAGGGGCGAACACCTGGATGGTAGCCGACCTCAACCCGAACGACGCAGCGGCTGTCAAAAACGGGCTCGAGTACGACATCAGCACCATGGCTGCGTTCCGCGATTCTATATACATCAGCGGAATTGGAGCCGATGGCAAATGGGCATTGTTTAAAAGTAACGGCGCAGCGGGGAATATACGAAGAGTGACCGCACTGAACGCTGTGCGGGCCATGGTTCCGGCCGGGAACAAGCTGTTCCTTTTCGTATACGGTCCCGATAACACAAGTGGTTTGAGCCTTTGGGTGACCAACGGTACGGCAGCCGGAACAACGTTCATCAAAGATCTTGGATATGCGCCGGGTTTGAGCTCGTATGCCGTTGGGGATGAAGTGTATTATACGTTGGGCGATGGAACGGGCATCTGGAAGTCCAACGGCACTGCATGCGGCACAATCAAGGTTCCTGTTGGAGAAGTACATCCTTACGGAATCAGTGGCATCGGCTCCCTTCTGATATTCAATGGTTACGAATTCAAGGTTGGCCATGAGCCGTACCGTTATAATACAGACCATGCGCCGGAGAGTCCGTGCGGCACCGAGATGATGACAACCAGCATGCGCGCCGCCGACGAACCCGCGCTTCTGAAGAGTTATCCGAATCCATTCAACAATGAGCTATCGATCCGGTTTGAAGGCGATGAGTTCTCGCATGCGACGGTCTCCGCCACGACGATCACGGGGCATCCGGTCATGTCCGCTACCGAATTCGAGGCCAACCGCGATCACACGCTCGGTCAAAACTGGCAGCCGGGGATGTACATTTTGAAAGTCAGCTACGGCGGAAAAACGGAAACAAGTATCGTAGTAAAGAAGTAGTGACCGAAGACAACCGTTATAAAATGAAAGCCATCTACTATGATGGCTTTCATTTTTTATGGCATCGTCGTTTCAATCATTAAAAAAGTGGTTTCTTTACGAAACCCTCGCCCTATGGAAATCTTCCCCCACACTGGCATCGGCCACCTGAAGTTCGACGACGGCATTGAGGAAATCAAAGGAAAAGTCGCGAAATACAAAACGGTCCATGCCGGCAACAAGGTCGAAATGGATAAAGACTATCCGTCCGTGTTTGTCCAGGACATCGACCTGCTGATCGTGTTTCAGGAGAGAGTCGACTGTGTGAGGTACTTCGAAACTGGTCACGATGTGTTTCACCTGGGCACGAACCTCACGACAGAGTCGCTGCCGACACTGCGGCAGAAATATCAGACCCTGGATATCCAGTTACGGAAGCTTGAAGATGGAATCGATCTGCCGACCTTCGGAATCAGGATCACGAAGAACCACGACAAGGCCGGCAATCTGGTGCTGGTCTATAGCGAGGCGTATTCCGACGA
>DASPNN010000397.1:0-2908 GCA_035626495.1 Chryseosolibacter sp. | reverse complement strand
TCATAAGAAACAGCATTGTTTGGAAAGTCCACTGCCTGGTTGGGGTCTTTGCCCTCCCAGTCGAAGCCGCCATTGGTATTCCAGACAGACGTCGTTGGGCTGCCGGACTCGGCCATCTCGACAATAGCGCCCGCGTTGATGAGCTCAGCGCGAACGGCGTCGAAATGCTTGTGCACCTCCCGTCTTACACCGATGCTGACCAGGCCATCCTTTGTGTACCCGATCGGCCGCGCCTGCGCATGCTGTATTTGCTTGTACACGACGATCGTTCCAATAATGAGCGTTGTCGAGATCGTGAACTGAAGAACAACCAGCACTTTGCGCGGCATCGATGCATACGGACCAAGACGAAATGTACCTTTGAGGGTCTTGACCGGCTGGAACGATGAAAGAAACAATGCAGGGTAGCACCCCGAGATAATACCGGTAATCAACGTGAAGCCCGCACCCAGTAACCACAATGCAGGAACATTCCAGGGAAGGTCGATGTCCTTATCCGCTACCGTATTAAAAGCTGGCAGGGCGACAACCACAAGCAAGATCGAGACTATGAACGCGAGTGTGGCGATCAAAATTGACTCTGTGAAAAACTGCATGATCAATTGCTTCCGAACTGAGCCAACCGCCTTGCGGATTCCGACTTCCTTTGCACGTTTTTCCGAACGCGCGGTGCTGAGGTTCATAAAATTGATACACGCCAGGAGCAGCACGAAGCCGCCGATCGTTCCAAACAGCCAGACGTTGCTGATACGCCCACCGGTGTTCACACCCTGCTTGAATTCTGAATACAAATGCCACTTGGCCATGGGATGCAGAAAAACCACCGGTTTGAATTTGCGCTCGTCGGCCGGCACCTTGTTGAGTTTTACATCTTTGATCTTCCGGGACACCGCATTCATATCCGATCGTTCAGAGATCATCGCAAACGTGCGGGTATAGTTGCTTCCCCAGGGCTCGTCCATTTCGCGAATCCACTGGTTGAGGCTCAGGTACAATGACCATGGCATGATGATCTTCATTTCCCGGAATGACGAATTGTGCGGAATATCTTCATACACGCCGGTCACTTTCACATCCGTGGCATTGTCGAGCCGCAGCACTTTCCCGATCGGGTCATCCTGGCCGAAATAGGTTTTTGCTACAGACTCGCAGATCATAATGGAATTCATTTCCTGAAGTCCTTGCCGGGTGCCGTGAAGCATTTTCAGGGTAAGCATGTCCGCAACCTCGGGTTCGAAGTAGCTTCCGTTCTGAAAAAACATCTTGTCACCATAAGTAACGGTGTGCGAATAATTCCAGGAAGCCTGCAGCACATAGGTAAAATCACTGCCAAAGACATTGCGTATCTCTTCCGCCATTTGCGCGGGATTCGCTTCCTGCGTACCAATCTCTTCGTTGTATGTCTGATGCTGCATCACCTGCGCAATGCGATCATAATTCGTGTGGTATTGATTGTATGTGACCTCGTCATTGACCCAAAGGCCGATTAAGATTGCAACTGCCATGCCGACAGCAAGCCCGCCAATGTTGATGAAGGAATAAATTCCGTTTTTCAGGAGGTTTCGCCAGGCGACTTTGAAATAACTCTTTAACATAACAATTGGTTTTTAAAAAGGACACATTCGATCGAAAAAGGTTGCACTGGCAACGCAATGGAAACTCGCCTGAATCGCCGGGGTTACAGGAAAACGTCAGATTATTTTTCTAGAGATTCGCGCCCGAAGGGCGTTCACCCTCCGGGCACTACACGGACTGAGATTGCCGGAACTCGGTCACAGGCGATCAATCGAGGTGGATAAACCTGCCCTCACCAATCACGCCATTCGTCACGGTGTACAACGTGACACCTGAGGGCATCTTGAAAACCCCCTCTTGTACGGGGCCTAAGACAGCGCCCGTCTGTTCAAAGCGGGTTTCGCATCCTGCGAAAGTAAACTTCTGCTGGGCGTGGTAGTGTCCGGCGAGGGCGAGAGGATAATTTCTTCCCTGGAGCTGGGCCATGAACTCTCCCGCGTTCGTGACGATGTGACGATATTGTCTCTTGCCGCGAACGAATTCTGTCGTCCGGGCCGGCCCCTCCTCTTCAAACGGAGGAATGCTCAGGCCTCCTGAGAAAAACGGAATGTGCTGGAACGTCACAACCGGCATATCTGCCGGTACCGCGGCGAGATCCTCCTTCAACCATTTCAACTGCACCGAATCAATCTCTCCGAAATACCACAAGTCCTCATAAGACACACTGTTCAGACCGACAAAATGAACGCCTCCGTATGTAAAAGAATAATAATCGGGACCGAGGTATAAGCGGTACATTTTTCGACCGTACAGCGGATGGTTGTCACTCACCAATGAACGGTGCCGCTCTATACCGAAGATCTCATGATTGCCGGGAACGCTGTATACCGGGACACCGAGCTTGCTGACCTCGCGGATGTATAGCTCATAATATTTTTTGGCCTCGTTTTCAGGGACGCGCAATGCGTCGCGAACCAGATCGCCGGTGACAAGGACAAAATCCGGCTTTGTATCCGCGATGATTTTCCGGAGCTTCTCCATCCGGTCGACACTGCTCTCACTGATGTGTGTATCGGAGGCATGCAAAAATGTAAACGCTGGCCGAGGTTTGATTTTGGCCAGACCGAAATTGTAAGTCGGTTGCGTTCCCGTTAGTGAAAACCAGGAGGGGGTCGTGCACCGGTAACCATCCGGTAGGCTGACGGTGACCACACCAAAGTTTTTTGACGCATCGAGGCGGTAATTGCCATCGCGGCCGGTCAACACAACCGATGCCTGGCCGGAAACAACGACCTCGGGAATGCCCCGCTCCCCTTCATCCTGAATCCCGTTCGTGTTTGCATCGCCGAAGACCACACCCGTCACGACCTGCGCGCAGACGGGCGTCGAGAAC
>DASPNN010000396.1:0-2117 GCA_035626495.1 Chryseosolibacter sp. | reverse complement strand
GACTGGCATCGGCAGAATAACAAAAACGTGCTCTACTGGCATTGGTCACCCGATAAGGCCTGGAAAATGAACTTTGCCGTCGAGGGTTACAACGAATGCCTGATCATGTACGTGCTGGCGGCTGCGTCGCCAACGCACGGGATACCGGCCGAAGTATATCATGAGGGTTGGGCTCGCAGCGGCGGAATCCGAAACGACTCCACGCACGAGCAATATGGTCTTCACCTGGACCTTCGCCACAATGGCGCTCCGCAGTATGGCGGACCGTTGTTCTGGTCACAATATTCTTTTCTCGGCCTGGATCCGCGAAAGCTCAAGGATGCATACGCCGACTACTGGGAGCATAATACCAACCATACGCTGATCAACTACAGGTATTGTGTAGAGAATCCAAAGAAGTTCAAGGGCTACGGCGAAAATTCATGGGGTCTGACCGCGAGCTATTCTGTGAATGGTTACGCGGCGCATAGCCCTACCGAGGACCTGGGCGTGATCTCGCCTACCGCGGCCCTCTCATCCATGCCGTATACACCTGAAGAGTCAATGAAAGCGATTCGCCACTTTTACTTTGATTTTGGCGACAAAGTTTTCGGCGATTATGGATTTTACGACGCGTTTAGCGAACAGCATAACTGGTACCCACCCCGTTACCTTGCGATCGATCAGGGCCCTGCCGTCGTGATGATCGAGAATCACCGAAGCGGCTTGCTTTGGAAGCTTTTTATGTCTTGTCCAGAGGTGACGGCAGGCTTGTCAAAACTTGGATTCACATATTGATGACAAGAAAACTTTTCCGATGAAACACGCGCTTCTCATCCCTTTGCTGCTATTGGCTTCGTGGGTATGCTTTGCCCAGAAGAAAAAAACGGTTGTTGCCGCTCCGCCTGCCGATATGGAATCGTTCGTCTCGGCGTTGATGGAAAAAATGACCGTAGAGGAAAAGATCGGCCAGCTGAATCTGGTTTCTATCGGATTTGATGTTACCGGCCCCATTGTCAGTGAGAACGTTGAGGAAAAGATACAGAAGGGTCTGGTGGGCGGTGTATTCAATACTTACACCCCGATCGCTGTGAGAAAGCTGCAGGAGATGGCCGTGGCAAAAACCCGGCTGAAGATTCCTTTGCTTTTCGGCTTCGACGTGGTTCATGGGCACCGGACGATATTCCCCATACCACTTGGGGTGGCCTCATCCTGGGACCTGGCAGCAATCGAACGCAGTGCGCGCATCGCCGCTGACGAAGCCAGCGCGGACGGATTGAACTGGGTGTTTTCCCCCATGGTCGACATTTGTCGCGACCCACGCTGGGGCCGCGTCAGCGAAGGCGCTGGTGAGGACGCGTGGTACGGAAGCAAGGTCGCCGCTGCGATGGTCAGGGGTTATCAGGGAGATGACCTGACGGCAAACAATACCGTGATGGCTTGTGTCAAGCACTTTGCGCTGTACGGTGGTGCACAGGCCGGACGCGATTACCACAGTGTCGACATGAGTGAGCGCACAATGTTGCAGGATTTTATGCCCCCATACAAAGCTGCAATCGACGCCGGCGTGGGCAGTGTCATGTCGTCCTTCAATGACATTAATGGAATCCCGGCCACCGCGAACTCCTGGCTGCTGACAGACCTTCTGCGAAAACAGTGGGGATTCAAAGGCCTGGTCGCAACCGATTATACAGCCGTTTATGAACTCATACCACATGGCATCAGCGAAAACGCATATGAAGCCGCGATGGACGGCTTGAACGCAGGCAATGATATGGACATGGTGAGCGAGATCTTTGTCAACAACATCGGACAGCTTATCAAAGACGGAAAAATAAAACAAGAGACCCTTGACGCCGCTTGTCGTCGTGTGCTGGAAGCGAAATTCAGGCTTGGCTTGTTTGTGGACCCGTACCGAAACGTGAATGAGCAGCGTGCCTCCAAGACGTTATTACAACAGGCCTACCGAAATGCGGCGCGCGACATCGCGAGGAAAAGTTTTGTGCTTTTGAAGAACGACAATGTCCTGCCCCTGGCAAAAAAGGGTTCTGTGGCGCTCATAGGCCCTTTGGCGCGAAATAAACGGGACATGATCGGGAACTGGAGCGGCGCCGGCGACTGGCAGAAAGCGGTAAGCC
>DASPNN010000395.1:0-2266 GCA_035626495.1 Chryseosolibacter sp. | reverse complement strand
CGGCTTTTTCCGCGCGCGAGCGGGATGGTACAAAAGGAGCACGAATAATCGCAGCCATCCTGTACCTTGAGAAAGGTCCTCGTGCGGTCGTGCATTGAATAGGAAGTGCTGAAACGGTTTACGGCGCCGATGTCGGAAGCGTAGACTTCAGTTTGTGGTTTGCGCACAAAGCCGCCAAGGAGGTCGGCCAGCATGAACTTTTCCGCGGCACCGAGTACTGCATCCACGCCAGGAATGGAGGCAATTTCCTGTGGTTTCAGCTGAGCGTAGCATCCGATGATGGCCACATAGGCGTCTGGTGAGATTGCGCGCGCTTCGCGGACAACTTTGTGGCATTTCTTGTCTGCATTCTCCGTAACCGAGCAGGTGTTGATGATAAAAATGTCCGGGGTGTCGCTAAAATCCACTTTCTTATAGCCACGCTCCTCGAACATCCGGGAGATCGTCGATGTCTCCGAGTAGTTGAGCTTGCAACCCAGCGTGTAAAAAGCGACTTTTTTCATATCCGAACCGCAAAGATATCAATTTCTAATTTCTAATTTCTCATTGCTGAATTCTTCAGAATTCGAAATTAGCAACTAGGAATTTGCAATTAATTTCCCCTGTGAAACGGCCATCCAGTTACAGAGGTGATATAAAAGGCGGGCGCCGACGTTTGCATCCCAGTCGTCTTTTCCCGGTGCAACTTCGTTCAGGTCAAAGCCGATGATTTTTCTGCCGCTCGCCACGACGCGTTTGATCAGGTATACCGCCTGTTCAAACTCCAGGCCGCCGGCGACGGGCGTGCCTGTATTGGGGCAAAGCTTCGGGTCCAAACCGTCGATGTCGAAACTGATGTAAACATCTTGCGGCAGGTCGTTGATGATCGCGTCACAAAGAGACGCCCACGTCTCGCCTTCGTACAACGCTGCCTTGAGGTCACTATCAAAGTAAGTTTTGATCCGCCCCATGCCGCGCTTCATGACATGGAGCTCTTCATCGCAGTAGTCTCGGATGCCAACCTGGACGAGTCGTGCGACAGCAGGAAGTTTGAGAGCATTGTACATGATCGACGCGTGCGAGTAGGTGAATCCTTCATATGCTTTTCGCAGATCGGCGTGAGCATCGAACTGCAGCACGCCAAAGCGATTGTACCGCTCGCTCAACGCCCGAATGAATCCAAGCGGGGTACTGTGGTCACCTCCAAGTAGTGCGACCATTTTCCCCTCCTTCAATAACTTTTGTGTGAGCGACTTGATATAGACATTCAGGTTTTCGCAACCCTCGTTGACTTTCGGTACCACGGGGTCATCGCCATATATTTTTTCACCGGCCTCGAGTGAGGCAATCCGTTTGGAGGCAAGCTCGCGCAGCTTAGAGCATTCTGCCACCAGATCGGAGGGAATGGGAAGCATGCCGATGCCCAGCTTCCACGCGTCAGGTATGTCCTTTACTGCCAGATCGATTTGCGAGGAGGCATTCAGTATGGCATGCGGCCCATTGACGGTCCCGGTGTGATACGATACAGTCACTTCCCACGGCACCGGGATAACGATGAGTTCGGCGACGTCTGGTGTAAATGGGAGGCCGAACAGGTTGCCGGTCGCTCCCGGAGCATTCGGGTCGAATTGAAGAATAAAATCTTCTTTGGTCATGGCGCTGGATAATTTGAAGCAGGAACGACGTAGCCGGCCAGCTTTCCGTTGGCCTGGCCTGCGTGTTTCCACGAACTGAATTCGAAATCGATAGCAACCATGCCGCCGGTGGCGATGTCGCCGATTTCTGACCGTGTCAGGTATTCTGACAGATAAGAGATCACCGGATTGTGTCCGACGCACAGCACCGAGACCATCTGATCATCGATTCCGTGAATAAAATCAAGAAACGTTATGACAGAAGCGTCGTATAGCTCGTCTTCGAAAAAAATTTTATCATGATCAAACTTAATTGTGTCGACGATCAATTGCGTGGTCTGGCGCGCGCGCTCTGCGGAGCTGCTGTAGATGACATCAAGTTTAACCGGATGCCTGAGCAAGTAGGCGCCAATCTGAAAACATTCCTTGATGCCGGATGGCGAAAGTTCACGGTCCCGATCAGACTGACCCGGTTGTTTTTCAATACTATTCGCGTGCCGAAGCAAGTATAATTTTTTTGGCATACATCAGCGAAAAAGTGACGCTAAATTACGTCAAAATTAAAATCCCTATTCACGTTAAAAAGCTGTTCCACGTCAATTTAATGCACAATTAACACGAATTCATTACGCGTCGCAGATGGGACGGTTTGT
>DASPNN010000394.1:0-8424 GCA_035626495.1 Chryseosolibacter sp. | reverse complement strand
CGCGTCGTCGGTGTTGCGATAGAATCCCGACAGGTTCAGCAACGTGCCCTTGATCATCGTGCTGTATGACAACTCATAGTTGTTGGTATACTCCGGATCTAGCCGAGGGTTTCCCTGCTGGATGTTCAGGTTGTTTGACGGCTGAATGTTGGGATTCAGGAACCTGATGGACGGCCGCTGTATCCGGCGATTGTATGACGCCTTCAGCGTATTGCCATTCTTCAGTTTTTTAGAGGCGTTAATACTCGGAACGATAACACCGTATGAAGGTATCTGGATGTCATCTTCCGTTTCGCTGTACGCGGAGATTGTGGTGTATTCATATCTCGAACCCGCCTTGAAGCTGTATCCGTTCTTTGCCGAGATGGTGTATGAAAGATACGCTGCCGACACATTCTGATCGTAATTCAAGTTGTTGCTGAACTGCGAGCCGGTATTCGGCTCATATTCGCCGTTAGCGCCTGTCGATCGAAACGACTCAAAATCACTGATCACTTTTCTCATAATCGCCTTTGCGCCAACTTCCAGCATTTGATTGTCGCGGATCGGCGTCTGGTAGTCGGTCTGGAAAGTAATCTCCTGGTTATAGCTGTCGTTCACGTTCAGGAAGTTGACCGGGAGTGTAGAGGTCGAGCTGCGGTAAATATTTTCGAATTCGCTGTCGCGGTTATTCCTGCTATACAAACCCTGGAAGCTAAGTTCACGCGACGGTTTGTCGTAGAAATGCGTATATGTAAAATTCGCATCGATGTTGTTGTTTTGATCCGCATTCAGGACGTCGGCGACGGTTGTTCCTTGTGTGGAGCTGATGGTCGTCAGATCGTCCTGCCAGTTATTCATGTTACGCATGCCGAAGCGTACGGAAGCTGCAAGCGCATTTTTCTTGTCGATATCGTAGTCCCAACCGAGGTTATAGTGTCCGAACAAACCCTCATTGCGTGTATCGGCGGTTTGAAGGTTGCTCGAGATAATTGTCCCGTCAGTGTCTTTGAAGTTCTGTTCGTTTTCAAAACTTCCTTTGATGTTGTAATTCGCGCGACCGAATCCCCCCAGTGAAAAGCCCATCTTGCCGGTGCGGTAGTTGCCATTCAAGCCGAGGTTGGAACCACGGAGGCCAGCGCCCGCGTCGATATTCAAGGTGAGTCCCTGCAATGTGTTTTTCTTGGTGATGATGTTGATGATACCGGCCGAACCTTCTGCATCATATTTTGCTGACGGTGAGGTAATCACTTCCACGGACTTGATCTGGTCAGCGGGTATCTGCTTGAGCGCATCGGGAATGCTGCTCGCCATGATCGTGGACGGCTTGTTATTGATCAGGACCATAATGTTCTGATTTCCACGAAGCGACACATTGCCATCGAGATCTACAGAAAGCATCGGAACCCTTTTCAGAACATCCGTTGCATCGCCTCCCTTCGCAGTGGCATCATTCTCTGCATTGTAAACCGTCCGGTCCACCCGTTCTTCAATGAGGGCCTTTTGGCCTTCGACTGTGACCTCTTTGAGCACCTGTGGTGTAGGGCTGATGATGATCGACCCCAGGTCGATGTCCTTTTTGTCTTCGGCCGTTAACGTGATCGTTCTGGTTTCGAAACCGATAAAGCTGATGGACAACTTATAATTGCCCGGTGCGACCTTTAGACTGAACTGACCTTTATCGTCAGCGACAGCCCCGTCAATTGGGGTATTTGAATCCGCTTTCATTAAAGCGATGTTGGCAAATTCAACCGGCCTCTGGGTTACAGAGTCCATGATTGTACCCGTTATTTTGATGGTCCGGGCGTCATCACTGGCATAACCGGCATTCGCAGCTAACAGAACAATGGCGGCAACGAGGCAATAGAATGTTTTCATTTTGTGACTATAAATGGATGTAGAATGGCGTTTAGGGCCTGTAACAGAAACTAACGTCAAACAAACATGATTGTTCCCACACCAGATGGTTAAATAGACTATTAAGGGGTTTATATCGACACATCCCGTGATTTTTCGACAGGTCGGAAAGGTAGTTGCCGGCGTCGTTTTCTGTCGATCGATTTTTTCTAACGGTCGAAAAATATGATCGAAACGTCTGTTCATCGATCGATATCCCTACTTTTAGCACGCTGTTTCTGTTCTACTGTCAATGGAATCAATTACAAACAAGAACCGTGTCGTATTAATGCACCTGTCATTCTGGTGCGTTTACCTCTCGTTCTTTATTTACAGGGTTTCTTCGTTTCAGCGGGGAGACGTGGATTGGATGCGGGTGATCTCGGTGGCTTCAATCCAGGTGTCCTTTGCATTGGTCATCGGCTACCTCAACTACTTCCTTTTTCTACCGCGCTTCCTGGCCGATAAGAACGGCTGGAAATACTTTGTACAATTCACGCTGGCTTTTGCCGCTCTGTTCATCGTGCGACTGTTGCTGGAACGTTATATCATCGGAACCTATTTCGGACATGCCGACTATTTGTATGAGTCGCGGTTCATCGTCCAGGTGGTCGTGACCAATCTGTTTATCGTGATCTTCCTGGGAATGATCCGGTTTGCTGTCGACTGGTTCGAATTTGAGACACGGAAGAGAAATGTTGAGAATGAAAAGCTGATGGCTGAGCTGAATTTTCTGAAGGCCCAGATCAATCCACATTTCCTTTTCAATACGCTTAATAACCTTTACTACCTGGCGTACAGCAAATCGCCCAATACAGCCGAAGTGATTGCGAAACTCTCGCAAATGATGCGCTATATGATCTATGACTCGAATTCTCCACTCGTTCCATTGCGGAAGGAAGTTGAATATATGGAGAACTACATCAGCCTCGAGCGTTTGCGCCTCAACGACCAGATCCCGATCAACTTCTCGGTCGCCGGCGACACCGACCGCTTCATGATCACGCCTTTCATTTTTATAACCTTCCTCGAAAATGCTTTTAAGCACGGTGTAAGTAACAACAATCCGAAGGCGTGGGTAAAAATTTCCATTGCACTGAGGGGCGATGAATGCATTTATGAGGTGGAAAACAGCAAGATCCCGACTGTAAAACCTGAATCGGAAGAAAAATCCGGGATCGGACTACAAAATGTGAAACGCAGGCTCGAACTTAGTTATCCGGACAAGTATGAGCTGGACAGCCAGGACCTGCCCGACCGATACAAAGTACGATTGAAAATCACCCTGTCGTGAATCTAAAATGCCTCATCGTCGAAGACGAGCCGCTCGCGCGAAACCTGATGGTGGAGTATGTTAAAAAAGTAGCTTATCTCGAACTGGTCGACGCGTGCTCGAGTCCGCTGGCAGCCCTGGAAGTGCTTCGGAATAATACGATCGACCTGTTGTTCCTTGACATCCAGATGCCGGAGATCACCGGGATCACGCTGCTGAAAACACTGCAAAAAAAACCCCTGGTGATATTGACAACGGCGTATTCCGAATATGCCATAGAAAGTTATGAACTCGATGTAGTAGACTATTTACTAAAGCCCATCACATTCGACCGGTTTCTGAAAGCGGTTGACAAAGCCAGTCAGCGATTATCATCTGCATCCGCCCCTGCACCGCCAGCAGAGAAAATTTCAGACTCGGCGCCACCATTTGTTTTTGTGAAAGACGGAACCAAGCTGGTCAAGATCCAGTGGGCGGATATCCTCTACGTTGAAGGGCTCAAGGATTATGTAACAATCCATACTAAGACCCAAAAAGTCATTACGCTCCAGCGACTCAAAGCGTTGGAAACCCAGCTTCCGGCCGACAAATTTATTCGTGTTCATCATTCTTATATTGTGGCCCTTAGTGCGATCGATGCCATTCACAAAGGCGAGATCCAGATCGGAAACGCATTCATCCCGACCAGTGACAGCTACAAGAAGTCCTTCCGGGATTTTATCGAGAAGAATCAAATGCAGTAGTTGCGCCGAATGAAACAGTTGGCGAGGTCACACGATGACGCAACGACGCAAGGGAACGCAATGTATCCCTCTGCGACCACTGCGTCATAGCGCCTCTCGTAGTGAGTGCCAATACCGGTCCAATAACCGAGACCTTCGGTGGGCACGTTCCAACCCACTAGAATGTCAGCCCACTTAGAAAATCCGCCGAAAATCCGGCATGATTGTTTCATTCAGTGAGGCATGCGACTGTCAAGATTTATCATTGCAACAATTGCGGTGCTAAGCCTTTGGGGCTGCACTGACGAGTTTTCCTCCGGGCACTCGAGACTGACCAACACGGATTGGGTGGTATACGAATGGCAAGCAACTACCACCTGCTCGTGCATGGGTACCGATTGGGGTTGCCACGACAGCAACGCCATTCTCGACGAGCTGATGGGGCTGTATGATTACCACCATGGCGTCACCGAGCTGAGCTTCCATCCCGGCAACAGGTTCTCAATAACCCGCGACGGCCACGTAATGCTGCAGGGCGATGCAAACCTTTATTACGATGAGATCGTCCTTTACAGCTACAGCGAGAGACTCAGTCTTAGTATCGTGGTCGAAACATCGAGTAGAATGGTGCTGAAAACAATCGGTTCGAGCACGGAGGAAGTTGAGCTTGTTATGAGGAGGGTGTATTGACTTTCCGGGTATGAGAGGACTCAGCCTGACGGCTATTATGACCGGAAATTTAAGGCAGCATGGATAGAAAGCTTAGGTGACATCTAGTGTCTGTGGCAATTTCGTCAGCGCGAATTTGTTTGTCATTTTTTATCTACTTTTTTTTTCATAGCTTCCATCACCGTTAGTGTTCCAGTATTGCGCGAAACCCCTACCAAGTGCCAACGTTCACTAAACTGCAACTCACCGAGGATTTTAAACAACATTTCGGCATCACCGACGTCCATGCCTCTTTTGACGGCGGGCAGAAAAAAGTTTTTATCGTGTCAAGAAAGGGCTCAAAGGTCGCACTTAAGATATTCATCAATTACGGAGACAGAGAAATTCGAGAACTTAAGATTTACACCGAGTTTGAAAAAACAATGTACGTTCCGAAGATAATAGAACAGGCGGATTACGAAAAAGACAAGGTTGTTTTTGAAACATATATTGAAGGGGATAACTTAGATTCTATTGGCCACAAGTTTAAGAACGACGAGGCGAGCGTAAGAAACCTGTTAAAACAATTAATTGCCATACTAACACCTTTCTGGAACAGGGACCCTTCAATCGTTCATCGAGACATTAAGCCGTCAAATATCATTATCAGCACAGATGGTCAAGCCCATGTCATCGATTTCGGGATAGCAAGGATCTTAGGTGAAGATTCAATAACGGATACGACGGCTCCACAGCCTGGTAGTTGGAAGTTCGCTGCTCCTGAACAATATTCAGGAAAAAAAGATCTTATTTCTTATCGCACTGACTTTTTCAGTCTAAGTGTTCTGGCGTACTTCCTCTTTTATGGAACCTTACCTTTCGGCAATACGATTGAGAAAATTGCCGCCGCCTATAACATGAATCCGTTAAACTTCTCAGTGACCGAATGCGGACTAAAAAATTTCTTTAATGGTTGTTTCCGAATTGCGCCAGCGGAACGTCCACGAAACACAGACAAACTTTTAAGCCTGTTAGAATGAAAATATTGCACCAACTTGGGCACAACGCAAAGTGGAATATTGATGCATTTACAGAAAATGATATTGGCTCCGGTTTCATTTACTCCGCTTTCAACTTCACACTCAATAAAATCAATAATATTGACCCCGAAATATCGACGGTCGATTTGCAATACTACGGAAAGAAAAGCGGCACGGCCGAATTGGGAAAATTCAGCACATTTCCTTTTCACCCGCAGAATGGTCACCAGGCGGACAAGACCACGACGAGCAACATGGTCAATATTTACGAGGGAATTAAGTATCAAGAGTCCCTTAGTTTGAAGAAAATAATAATTCCTGCTTATTACGAAACGAATGCCGTAAACAAAATCATAAGTGTTGTCAACACTTCCAACAAGTATCTAAGGGAGAACAGAAAAAAGCGGTCAACCGAGTATTACATGACAATAGTGCTTAGCCTTGATATGCTGGTCAATGCAAATGCTATGGATGTTCTTTTGAGTGCACTCACTGATAAGGATATCATTTTTGATGGATATTATGTCGTCTGTGAATCGGACCCTGGTTACAAGAAAAAAATCAATCCAGATTACGATTATGTTGAAAACTTGTGCCGTGTTTTTTTGACTTTGAAAGGGCAAGGCTTCAAGGTAATACATGGTTATTCAAATTGGGATGCGATCGTATTCCTTTCCATCTGCGACATCGACTATGTGACGATTGGCACTTATGAAAATTTAAGAAACTTTAACCCTGATCGATTTATGCATGAAATGAGCGGAGGCCCTTCGGATGGGTGGTATTTCTCCGAAAAACTCTTAAACTTAATCAAAACAAAAGAGATAACCAATATACGTCGACTCGGCGGTTTGCCTCTCATACCAGATGACAAAAACATTTTTTCCGATGTAATTCTCGATCCTGGGTTTATTTGGAATACGCACAAACCTGATATTCACAAGAACTACCTATTAGCATTATCAAGGATCTTAAATCAAATCGTCCAATTTGATGAGAAAAAGGACCGTATCAATTTTTGTTTATCCTTGATCGAAGTCGCCAAAAAATCGTATGAAGGACTGGCAAAACGCAAAATATATCTTGAGGATGAAAGTAGTGACTATTTCTTGAGCACGTGGAGCTCATTCCTTCGTTCCAAACAATAAGTGCTCGCGTACTAAAAAATGCATGGCATCATCGTATGGTTTGACTCGTTGCGGTCTTAACTTAACATCGATCACACCATCTCGATTCACGGATGCAAGCCCCACGTTATAAGACTTAAACAGTGACTTGTTTTTGACAGCAGGCTGGATAAATTGCTCATCAAGAAATACGTAAGAATATGAGGCAAACCATTTATATCTGTATGCTTGCTTGAGTGCACGCTTCCAATTTTTTAATTTTGCTTCAATCGCTACTACCTCAACACCTAGATTGTCAGAGTCGGATGTGATCGTGTAATCCCCTTCATTATCCACGATCATGCCCTCGGTCTCTAAGGTTGTGAGAATTTTGCGCAAACCGGAATTGGATAATTTCGTTTTATCCTTCAAGGTCTCAAAGTCAATTCCGGCTTCTTGCTTACCTATAATTGTATAGACTGCGAGGTCCTTGTAATTCAGTCTTTGACTTCGGCACAGGATCCCTGTTGATGAATCATACTTTGCAAGGATCAAATCTGGTACTCCGTGGCCCAAATTCGCCTCCTGCAAAATACTCAAAGAACCCGCCGTATTTTGAAGGTCATCTGGAATAAGGTGGACAAGAAAATTGGCACTTAATGTAATTGTACTTACTAATTCTTTTTCTGATCTAAACATTATTTAATGATAATGTATGTGCAATCGTCAGAATTGTTGTTCGCAACTTCCTTACGAAGTTGGTTAACTGTACGGCCCAAATTTTTGTAATTAAGGATTCTAAAAAATCGCATCTTATTGGCCTCCATTAGTCGGTAAAACCCGTCAGTACATAATAAAAATGAACCGATTATGTCCAGTTGCTGCAACTTAAAGTCACTGGCTTTAATTGACTTCATGCCAAGGCACTTCGTGATCATATGTGATCCCGGAAGATTGTCATCCTTCGTAATTTGACTTATATACTGATTACTAAATGCATAAATGCGGGAATCTCCCAAACTACATACTTTGCACCGATTCAATTTATAATCCAAATAAACAAGGCAAAAGGTTGTGAGAGATTCTAATTCCTCAAACGACAAGATGTGATCGTTTAATTCTAACAGTAGATCTTCAACAAGATAGGTATCTGCTTCGGCAAACTTTTGATGATTCTGATTAACAAAGTTAATTGAGGCATCTACCGCAAATTTTGAATTACGCGCGCTTCCAACTCCATCAAAAATGAAAAAAAGTCCGTAATCGCTTGTCTTTACAATCGCCACGCCATCTTGATTTTCGGCGCTTTTAGTTCCCTTGATTGAATCAGAAATACATTCAAAATCTATCGCTGAATCACCGACCATAAGACTTCAATCGTGCTGTTTTGACGTCTAACAAGGTACAAAAAAATAGGTCACTGTGGGGCGCTTGCCCAAAAACGACACACCTTGACAAGGTAAGTTTATTTTCATGCCAAGTGATGACAATCTAGCAAAAACGAAAAGCAGCCACTTTCGTAACTGCTTCTTTCCAATGTGGGAGCTGAGGGATTCGAACCCCCGACCCTCTGCTTGTAAGGCAGATGCTCTGAACCAGCTGAGCTAAGCTCCCAATATTTTCGTCGCCTATATGTTTATGGTTCAGAACACGCGACCCTCCCGCCTTAAGCGGGATGCTCTGAACCAGCTGAGCTAAGCTCCCATATTATTCAACCTTTTAGAACCACCAGACCTAAACTTCTCAAATGGACTCCCAAG
>DASPNN010000393.1:0-3544 GCA_035626495.1 Chryseosolibacter sp. | reverse complement strand
ATTTATAAAACGCACGGACGCCTGAAAGAATGCGCGCATGGCTATGGGCGCTCATTCCGAGTTTATGAAGGTATTCGACAAACTGCTGCAAGTGCGTGGAACTGACCTTCAAAGGTGAAACAGCCGGATGCCTCATTTCCATGAATTGCTCGAGCTTCAGCACATCGTTGCCGTACGCCTCAATGGAATTGTTTGAAAGCGACCGTTCGAGCTTTAGGTAAGTCAGGAAATGTTTTCTATGAGTAGCCCAGTTCACGACGCGAAATCTAATGAACAAAGTAAGAGAGATCAATCTACAATTCATCCAGATCGTTGCACTAATTATTATCTTTCGTGCATGAAGATCCAGATCATCAACGGGCCGAACCTCAATTTGCTTGGCAAACGCGAACCTTCGATCTATGGAAACAAGTCGTTTGAAGATTTTTTTCACGACCTGAAATCCCGCTTTCCCGGCGTGGAGCTGCATTATTATCAATCCAACGTGGAGGGTGAACTTGTCAACAAGCTGCACGAAGCCGGTTTTGCATTTGCGGGAATTGTGCTCAATGCCGGAGCATACACGCATACCTCCGTGGCTCTGCATGATGCGATCGGCGCCATTAAGACGCCTGTGGTGGAAGTCCATATTTCCAATGTATACGGGCGTGAAGAATTTCGACACAAGAGCCTGATCACGTCAAAATGTGTCGGACTGCTCACAGGTTTCGGAATGGAAGGCTACGCTATGGCGATTGAATATTTGAAGAACAGAACGATATGAAAAGATTCCATTTTATCCTGCTCATTATGTTTCCCGCGGTGGCGGCTGCACAAGGAGGGTTCAAAGAAGGCTACCTCGTCGACCGTTCCGGTATCCGCTATGAGGGAATGCTGAAATTCGAGCCAGGCACGGATACCCAGGCCGGCCAGCTCATTTTCAAGGAATCCAAAAAAGGCAAAAAAGAAGTGTACGGAACCAATTATGTCCGTTCATTTAAAATTGAAGCCGATAGCTTCGCCGTAGTCACGAACCTTGTGTTGGGGCGTCAAAAGACCAAAACCGAGGATTTCGCCAAGGTGGTGCTGGTTGGAACGGGGGGCGTTTTATACTCCCTGGAATACAAAGTTGAAAAATCCAGCGGCCACGCAACGACCGAATACAAGGACATCGTGGAGAACACCAAATATTTTCTGCTTGCTAACGGCAAGCTCACTCCACTGACCGCAGGCAATTTCACAGCCCTTGCACCCGTGGTGTCCGACTGCCCGGCATTGAAAAAGGGAATTGCCGGTAAGAAAAGAAGATACGCTGACCTGGTCAGGATCATTGAGGAATACCGCAGCTGCAAAACACAATAAGCCGTCTTTCATGATCTCCTTTTACCCGGGACCGTCGCGCGTTCATGACAGTATACCCAAGTTTGTCAAGGATGCTTACAAGAACGGAATACTCAGCATCAACCACCGCAGCGCCGAGTTCATGGATATTTCGTCCAGAACAATCTCGTTGCTCAAAGAAAAGCTGTCGATACCCGAAGACTTCACCATCTTTTTCACCGGGTCGGCAACCGAATGCTGGGAGATTATTGCTCAGTCACTCGCCCAAAAGCGGAGCTATCATATATTCAACGGCGCGTTTGGTCAAAAATGGTTTGACTACACCAAACGAATCCGGTCGGGCGTCCGCGCCTATCCGTTCGAGCGCGACGAAATTGTCAATCCAAAAAAACTCCGGTTTGGGGATGAAGGCGGCGTGATCTGCATTACGCAAAATGAAACCTCGAATGGCACCCAGGTTTCCAATGACATTGTCCGCCAGATACGCGACAACAACGAAAACCATCTCGTGGCTGTGGATGCCACCTCGTCCATGGCCGGCATCGAGCTTGATTTCGGTTCAGCCGACATATGGTTTGCTTCTGTTCAAAAGTGTTTTGGACTGCCGGCGGGGCTGGCTGTGATGGCGTGCTCACCCAAGGCGATCGAAACAGCGCTAGCAATCGGCGAGCGGGATCACTACAACAGCATCGTGTTCATGGATGAGATGATGGAAAAATGGCAAACGCCGTTTACACCCAATGTTCTGAATATCTATTTGTTGATGCGGGTTATGGAACAAGCCGATCACATCCACCGCATCCATAAGAAAACAAGAAAAAGATATCAGGAATGGGTCGCGTTCCTCGAGGAAGAAACCTCACTCGAACACCTTATCAAAAATCCGGAGGCAAGATCATTCACCGTGCTGCCAATTCTCGGTGAAGAGAACGTGATTTCTCAGGTAAAGGCGAAGGCCAGGAAAAACGGGATCCTCCTGGGTGAAGGCTATGCAGATTTGAAAGCCACGACTTTCCGAATCGCGAATTTTCCGGCCATCCGGAAAAGTGAAATAAAGACTCTCAAGGAATTCCTGAAGAGTTACAAATGATCCGCAAACTTTTATTGTAGATTTGCACCGACCCAGATGCTCGACTTCAAAGAAATATTTTCGGTGACCCTGATCCTGTTTTCAGTTATTGATATACTTGGGTCGATCCCATTCATTATCCTGATCCGGAAAAGAGAGGGGCGCATCCAGGCCGAAAAAGCAACGGTCATTTCCGCAGGATTGATGATTGTTTTTCTTTACCTGGGGCAATCTATTTTGACGCTCTTTGGACTTGACGTAGCGTCTTTTGCGGTAGCCGGCGCGATCGTGATCTTTATTGTTGCCATGGAAATGATCCTCGGCATTACGCTCATCAAAGATGATCCGCACGCCACGGGGTCGGGTTCGATTGTGCCTCTAGCCTTTCCGTTGATCGCGGGTGCTGGCACCTTGACGACAATCCTTTCTTTGCGCGCCGTTTACGAAGAGTGGAATATTCTTGCTGGAATTGTATTGAATCTTTTAATCGTGTACGTGGTGCTTCGGTCGAGCGCGTGGCTGGAACGGGTCATCGGTGAATCGGGCTTTGCGGTTTTGCGCAGGGTGTTCGGGGTCATACTTCTCGCCATCGCGGTGAAGATTTTCAAAAGCAATGTGTTTCCAGGATGATTAAGATTTATACAGACGGAGCGGCGCAGGGCAATCCCGGGCCAGGCGGTTACGGGGTGATCCTGAAATTCAATGACTACGAAAAAGAGTTGTCTCAAGGGTTCCGGATGACAACGAACAACCGGATGGAGCTTATGGCCGTGATCTCCGGGCTGGAGGCCATCAAGAAAGAGGGAATCCCCGTGGCGATCTATTCGGATTCCGAATATGTAGTAAACGCCGTTGAGAAGGGCTGGCTCTGGGGATGGGAAAAGAAGAATTTCAACAAGAAAGCAAATGCCGACTTGTGGATGCGTTACATTCCGCTGCACAAAAAATACAAGCCCAAGTTTCATTGGATCCGCGGACATGCAGGACACCCGGAAAACGAACGGTGCGACTACCTGGCGGTCGCCGCAGCGAGAAGACCGGGTTTACTCATCGATGCCTACTACGAGAGCCACCGGGAGAATGCAACCTGATCATTCGGTCTCCCGCAGCTCGATTCCGAGGTGCCCGAGTTCCTTGAGGATCGGGTCATAAATT
>DASPNN010000392.1:0-2943 GCA_035626495.1 Chryseosolibacter sp. | reverse complement strand
ACTCGGGGGCCAGAATAAAGTGCCAAGGCTTTCCAACGACCGAAAGATCGCCGACGATCTTCATAAACTGATCTCCGGCTGACAAGCTGCCGCTGGCAAAATGTTTTTACGGTTGATGATTGTGACAACCGAAAAAGCACTAACTTATCGTAACATTGTGTATGCGGAAGCTTTACCTTCTTTTCTCCAAGTTTGCTTACTCATTTCCCGTTCAGCTACTACTCAACAACTTCAAGCGCAACCCGGTCTTAATGCTTTGCTGGGTCGCCCTCTTTATGATGATATCGGGAAGCTTCGGCAAATACCTGGGCGTTCCATACCTGTTTCTTGACCCGGAATACCTGAACGAGGTGAATTTCCGCAGTTTTTTCATCATTGGCCTTTGCATGGCGGGGTTTACGACGGCATTTCACATCACGTGCTACATCAATGATGGACACCGATTCTCCTTCATCGGAACGTTATCGCGGCCGTTCACCAAGTTTGCCATCAACAACAGCATAGTCCCGTTGTTATTCCTGTTTGTCTATATCTACCAGATCATTAAGTTCCAGATCAACAACGAGTACACCACCGACCGCGACCTCATCTGGAATCTCACCGGGCTATTGACGGGCTACATTGTGATGACCCTGCTTTTCTATTTGTACTTCCTGTTTACCAACAAAGACATTTTTAGATACGTTGTTTGCCAGATCGATGAGAAGATCAAGCACAATGTCAAGGTGACACGCGCCAGTGCGATGAAAAAGCTGGATATCGCGCGAAAAAAACAGATCCGTGTCGATAACTACATTGATTACGACCTGAAAGTAAAGAAGGTTGAAAAGCACCGGTTCTATGACCGCGGCACCATTCTGCAGGTGTTCGATCAGAATCATTTCAACCTTGTAATCATCGAGCTGCTGATCTTTGTGCTGGTTCTGATCCTGGGTGTGTTCAAAGATTACCCCATATTCCAGTTGCCGGCAGCTTCCAGCTTCCTGATCCTGCTGACAATTTTTGTGATGATGGCGGGCGCGTTTTCCTACTGGTTTGGAAACTGGTCGGCGACCTCCGCGCTGATCCTGTTTATCATTTTCAATTACCTTGTAGGTGAGGATTTTTTCATCAAGCGATACGAGGCATTTGGTTTGGACTACGTCGGGAGACCCGCTGAATATTCGGTGCGCTCATTGCACGCCCTGAACGATACGGCGCTGATCCGCAAGGACCACCAGGCGACGTTCCCGATGCTGGAAAACTGGCAGGCAAAATTCCCGGGCAAAAAACCCAAAATGGTGTTCCTGTGCGTGAGCGGGGGTGGAAAACGTGCAGCGCTCTGGACATTTACCGCGCTGCAAACTGCAGACAGTCTGACGAACGGAAAGTTGTTTGACAACACGATCCTGATCACGGGAGCGTCGGGTGGGCTGATCGGGGCGAGCTTCTACCGCGAGCTGAAATTGCGGGAAAAGAACGGTACCGCTATTCGTCCGTATTCGACCAGGCACCGCGACCGGATCTCCTTTGACAACCTCAATCCAATGATCTTTAGTCTGCTGGCGAACGACCTTTTCGTGGGCTTCACAAAATTCAATTACGCTGGCAATCTGTACCAAAAGGATCGCGGCTACACTTTCGAGGAGCAATTAAATCAGATCAGTGACGGCTTTATGGATAAGCCGATCACCAGTTACGATTCATTTGAACGCAAGGCCGTGATCCCGATGATGATCTTTACACCGACTATCGTGAACGACGGACGGAAACTTTATATCGGCTCCAGGCCGGTTTCGTTTATGAACTACGAGTTGCTGAGTTTTCCCGAATACGAAGCTCAAAAAGTGAGCGGGGTGGATTTCCAAAGGATGTTTGAGCAACAGGGGGGCAAGAATCTGCGGTTCCTTTCCGCGCTGCGTATGTGCGCGACGTTTCCCTACATTACTCCAAACACGACACTGCCAACCGACCCTCCTATCTTCATTATGGACGCGGGAATTTCCGACAATTTCGGCCTGACCGATGCAACACGATTCCTGTACGCGTACAAGAATTGGATCGCCGAAAACACGTCCGGCGTGGTCTTCGTTTCCATCCGTGATTCACCAAAGCTCGGCGAAATTCCGAAGCGCGAGGGCCAGTCGATCATCGATGCCTTTACCCAGCCCATCAGCAGTGTGTACAACAATTTCGAGCACTTCCAGGACATCAGCAGCGACATGCTCATCGGCTACGCTCGTTCGTGGTTTCCGAATGAGATCCACCGGGTCGACCTGGAATACGAAGCCCCGGACTACGTACCCGAGGAAAAGCTCGACAGCTTGCGCCAGCATAATGCGCGCGCCTCGCTGAGCTGGCGTCTGACAACCCGGGAAAAATACGGTATCATCGGCAACATCTCTTCTCAAAAGAACCAGGCGGCAATATCAGAGTTGAAAAAACTCCTTGAATAAGCGGCTTCGGAACAGAAATTTATCTCGGTGAAATAAACCGCATCGATGACCAGCAATCAGAAATTACAACGGACGCTTGAGCTCATCAAAGTCGAAAGGCAGGCAGACCTTGAACAATACCGGCAAAAAGTACTTCTGCAGTCCATCACCGAGCGTACGAAGAAAGGCACGACCTGGTATCCGGTAACCCTGAAGCGAGACTACATCGGTACAGGCGAACGACCGATCATGGAAGTAGAACGGACCAACCACCTGGATCAGCCGCACACATTCCAGAGTGGGAAGGTCGTAAGCGTGTTTTCGAATGCATCCGGAACGCCGGAAAAATACCATATCAATGGCGTGGTCAACTATGTTCGTGACAATACGATGGTCATTACCGTCAATGCCGACGAATTACCGGACTGGATTGAGGATGGGATGCTTGGCGTCGACGTAATGTTTGATGAAATGACTTACCGCGAAATGGAGTTTACGCTTCGCGAGGTGATCAAAGCAGAAAATAACC
>DASPNN010000391.1:0-5420 GCA_035626495.1 Chryseosolibacter sp. | reverse complement strand
CACTTATTTTGACATTGTTTGTGATCCCTGCAATCTACACGTATTTTTCACCGCGGAGACGATCCGTTGAAACGGGCGCGGAAGCGCAGACTTCCGAACCCTCTAAGGAATTGGTTTATGAAGCATAGTTTTCTTTTTGTTGCGTTTGCCGTATCCTTTCTGAACCCCACGTTTGCACAGGAGCAGGTGACGCTTGAGCAGGCGATCGGGCTTGCCCTGGAAAGCGGGTACGACGTGCGCGTCGCACGCAAGCTGCGAGAAGCGGCGGAAACAGATAACCGGTACGCTCCGGCGGCATTTCTTCCACAGGTCAATGCGACCGCAGCCACGACATGGAACAATAGCGACCAGGAGTTGAGGTTTAACGACGCGTCCCGCAATAACAGTGGAGAGATCGCCAGCAATAATACCAACGCGTCTCTTCAGCTTGTTTGGACATTGTTTGACGGAACACGGATGTTTGCAACGCGCGAACGTGTGGCGCAGCTGGCCGAGCAGGGCGAAATTCTTGTGAAAAATGAAATGGTTAACACGATTGCTTCCGTTATCACCTTTTACTACGGCATCGTGAGACAAAAACAGCAACTGCGGGCAATCCATGAACAGATGGCCGTGAACGAAGAACGCGTGAAGCTCGCTGAAAAGAAATTGCAGGTCGGAACCGGAACGAAGCCGGAGCTGCTCCAGGCGCGCGTAGACCTCAACGCTCAGAAGGCGCAACTCATGCAGCAGGAGACCATCCTCAGTCAGCTGAAGGAACAACTCAACGGCCTGGTTGGCTTGAAACTCCCTCCGCGTTTCGACGTGGCCGATTCCATTGTTATCGATCTGACACTGGACGATCCGGCGAAATTCGAAAACATCGAAAACACAAATTATCAGCTGCAAGCTGCCAGGAAAAATATGGGCATAGCGAAATTATCGCTGCGTGAAAGACGCTCGGAGTATCTGCCGTTTCTTAACTTCAATGCCGCATACAACTTCTCCAAGAACGATAATACGAAACAGATCAACCCGTTCGGACCCATCTTCAACCAAACGCAAGGACTGAACTATGGATTCTCGGTCACTTTGCCCATTCTCAACGGGTTTAATACACGCCGGCTAACGCAGCAGGCGGTCATCGAATTTGACCGGCAAAATCTTCTCTTTGAACAACAGCGCACAAATGTCAACGTAGCCCTGAGAACTGCCCTCGTCAATTACGAAAATGCGAAGAAGATCCTGCTGATCGAAGAAGAGACCATCGGTGCGGCAAAAGAAAATGTCTCGATCGCCCTGGAGACTTTCAAGCGCGGTGTGACAACCGCCATTGAGCTCCGTACCGCGCAGCAAAGTCTCGCAGATGCATACAATCGTCTTATTTCTGCGCGTTATAATGCCAAAGTCGCTGAAACCGAACTTCTCAGATTAAACGGAAGCCTGTTGAAGTGATTGGCGCCAGTCGTTGTTGTCATTGTCGGACATTGCAGAATCTGTAACTTGCGCCTGTGATTTCCCAAATCGACGAGGCGTGTAACTTTCTTAAACATTCTGGTATCGCGAATCCGGAAGTCGGAATTATCCTCGGGACCGGCCTCGGTGGCCAATTTGTGAATCAGGTGCGCAATCCCATTGTTGTCGAATACAGCCAGATACCGTACTTCCCCATTGCGACAGTCGAGGGGCACAAGGGACGTATTATATACGGCACCGTCGCTGATAAAAAAGTCATCGCGTTGCAGGGCAGGTTTCATTATTACGAAGGATATGCGATGACGCAGATCACGTTCCCTGTTCGTGTGATGAAATTGCTGGGAATTAAAACACTGCTGATCAGCAACGCAGCGGGAAACCTGAACCGCGAATGGAAGAAGGGCGAACTGATGCTCATAAACGATCACATCAATCTTCAGCCCGATAACCCGCTTCGCGGTAAAAACGACAGCGCCCTTGGCCCGCGCTTTCCGGATATGAGTCAACCCTATGACCAGGAGCTGCGCACGCGACTCACCCGTGTCGCTTCAGTCATGGGGATACCGCTGCGCACAGGTGTTTATGTTGCCGTCACTGGGCCCAATCTCGAAACGCGTGCCGAATACCGTTTCCTGCGGATGATCGGCGCGGATGCCGTGGGGATGTCCACCGTGCCGGAAGTCATCGTCGCCAACCACATGTCATTGCCTTGTTGCGCGGTGTCTGTCCTGACAGATGATTGTGACCCTGACAACCTGCATCCGGTCGACATTTCACTAATTCTCGCCATCGCTGCCGACTGCGAGCCCGTTCTCTCTTCGCTCTTCGTGGAATTTATCCGGTCGTTTCACTGAATCATTTGCCATTAGTACCCGATCTCGAACCGGTTTTACTATTTTATTTTTAACTTAATCCCTGCCATGGCCATCGCAGGTAAGTGCAGGACAGGTCTAAGTCACTGTAATCTATTTTACGCATCTATGAAAACGCTTACAATCCTAATTCTTCTCGGTTTGTTTTCCATAACGGCGTTTGCACAGCTTCCGGCAACGGATTTGTATTCCGTAAGCCAGATCCGGAAAGGCATCAAGTCCAAACGCGTCAGCAGCTATGACACCACCGGAGGCAACAACGACCGGTTTGAAAACATAAAGACGGGGGAGAAACGTGTGATCTTCGATGTGGCTGGCGCCGGTGTGATCAACCATATATGGATCACCATCGCTCCGGATCCCGCAGAGCTGAAGCGCGACGATATCGTGTTGCGCATGTATTGGGACGGCAATACTTTTCCGTCGGTCGAATCGCCGATCGGTTCTTTCTTTGGACAGGGCTGGAACGAGTGGTATAACTTTCAGTCGCAGCCCTTGATCGCTGGCCCGCAGGATGCCAAGGCGCTTGTCAGCTATTTTGCGATGCCATTTGCCAAAGGTGCACGGATCGAAATCGAAAACCAGGGCGAACGCACGATTGACGCGTTTTATTATTACGTGGATTACTACGAAATGGAAAAGCTTCCGCCAGACGCGGGCAGATTCCACGCGTGGTACAACCAGGAGCTGACCACCGTAGACGGCGAGGCGCAGGAAAATGAATGGGGTGTGTTCGGCGGACAAAAAAAGAATCCCGATGGAAAGCTGAATTACGTTTTTGCGGATGTCAAGGGCAAAGGTCAGTTTGTCGGCGTCAACTACTATATTCAGTGTCCTACGCCGATCTGGTACGGAGAAGGCGATGACATGATCTTTATCGACGGCGCCCCCGTTGCCACGCTGCACGGGACCGGCACGGAAGATTATTTCAACACTTCGTGGTGTCCTAAGGAGCCGTTCCAGCACGCGTATTTCGGTTATCCGCGTGTTAACACCAGCGATCGCTCTTTCAGCGGAAGCTGGATGGGACGGACACACGTCTATCGCTTTCACATCGCGGACCCGATCTATTTCGATAACTCTTTAAAGTTTACCATTGAGCACGGCCACAACAACGTGCTGGTCCTGGACCTGCGCAGCGTTGCATACTGGTATCTTAGCCAGCCCGCGGCTGTTCCTGCGATTCGACCCAAGACAGAAAGGGAAGTCAGGCACCTGATCAACCCGGTGGATATTCACCGCTGGCGCGATGCCTGGAGGAAGGCCAAAGGCAACGACCCGAAACTGTGGGGTAATGAACAATAAAAACACACTTATGCGCAATTTATTTTATCTCACTTTTCTTTTGCTCACAACTATTGGGCTACAGGCACAGAAATTGGCGGTTTATGATCTGAGCACCGACCATCGGGAAAATCCACTGGGCATCGACAACGCCAAGCCGCGGCTCAGCTGGAAGCTGCGGGGTGAGGGGCGCGATATCGTACAAACGGCCTACCACGTGCGTGTAGGCACGCGTCCCGATTTTTCAAAAGCAAGTATTGTTTGGGAGTCGGGCAAAGTAAGCTCACCGCAATCCATTCTGGTGGAATACGGCGGCCCCGCCCCCGAATCGTCCAGACGATATTACTGGCAGGTGAAGGTTTGGGATCAGCTTAACCGCGAGTCCGCGTGGAGCGGTGCAGCATATTGGGAAATGGGTTTGCTGGACGCAGACCGGTGGAGCGCCAAATGGATCGAGCCGCCCCACGACACACTTGAAAAAATACCGGCACCGCTCGTCCGCAAGGAGTTCGTTGTCGGCAAGAAAGTAACAACGGCAAGGGTATACGTCACAGCACATGGATTTTATGAACTGTGGATCAATGGCGCCCGGGTAGGCGAAGACGTTCTCACCCCGGGCTGGACCGCTTACCAAAAGCGGTTGCAATACCAGGTTTATGACGTGACGAAGATGTTGCAAAATGGCTCCAACGTCATGGGAGCCATGCTCGGCGACGGGTGGTACCGCGGCCTTCTCGGCTGGACCGGCAATTGGGGGCTGTGGGGCAAACAACTGGGATTGCTCTGTCAGTTAGTCGTCACGTATTTGGATGGGTCCAACGACGTCATTGCTACCGATGACAGCTGGAAAAGCTCTAACGAGGGCCCGATTCTCATGAACAGCATCTACGATGGCGAAACCTATGACGCGCGAAAGGAGATCAACGGATGGAATAGACCCGGCTTCAACGACACTGGGTGGAAACCGGTGCGCGTGGCCAGCCATCCGATGGAGGTACTGGTCGCGACCGAGACGGTCCCTGTAAGAAAAGTGCAAGAGATCAAACCTGTAAGGATCTTCCGGACCCCGAAAGGATTGCTGGTAGCCGACCTCGGCCAGAACATGGTTGGATGGATCCGGTTGAATGTCAAGGGTAACGCAGGGACTACTGTTACCGTACGCCACGCAGAGGTACTCGACAAATACGGAGAGTTCTATACCGCCAACCTGCGCGCGGCCGACGCAACCATGCGATATATCCTGAAAGGTGATGGTGCCGGGGAGGTGTATGAGCCGCGGTTCACCTTTTTTGGTTTTCGGTATGTTTCGGTAGAAGGATTTCCCGGCGACCTTAAACCGGAAAACATTACTGGCATCGTCGTTCACTCAGACATGAAGCCAACTGGCACTTTCGAGTGCTCGAACCCGCTGATCAACCAGCTTCAGAAAAATATTGTGTGGGGACAGAAGGGAAACTTTGTCGATGTTCCCACAGATTGCCCACAACGCGACGAACGACTCGGTTGGACCGGCGATGCCCAGGCGTTTTGCCGCACCGCTGCTTTTAATATGAATGTTGCCCCGTTCTTCGCAAAATGGCTGAAGGACCTTGCTGCAGATCAATATCCCGACGGACGCGTACCTTTCGTTGTTCCAGACGTGATCCGCAACAACAGCGGGACATCGGCCGGGTGGGGAGACGTTGCCACGATCGCTCCATGGACCATGTATCAGGTATTCGGTGACAAAAAATTTCTTCGTGACCAGTACGCGAGCATGAAGGCGTACGTCGATTATATACACAAGACGGCCGGAGACACCTACATTTG
>DASPNN010000390.1:0-8539 GCA_035626495.1 Chryseosolibacter sp. | reverse complement strand
GGGAAATGTGAAACCGATCTCCAGGCCTACAAACATGCTCACGACGATCCACGTTGTTAGGGATCGCCTGCGGTAAGCAATACCGATGAGCAGCAGCAGGGTGAGCCACCTGGCCACCAGGTGAACCTGAACCGGGATATTGACAACGTCATAGTAATCGAATAACCCAAGAACAACTACGATCGTAAACGCGAGGAGAGTAAGCAGATAGAGTAGCTTCTGTGACACTATGCAACCGATTTAAGCCGCGAATATAGGGGTATTTAGCTTTATTGTGTATCCCATTCGTGTATCCACGAACTTAATTTCTTTATTTTTGTTCACATTATTAAATAAAAATATGCTGCAGGCTTCCCCGAAACACATTCACATTTATCTCGAATCCAATCCGAATCCCAATTCATTGAAGTTTGTCGTGAATGAAATGCTTGTCCCGGAAGGTTTAAGCTTTGATTTCCCAAATGCCGCCAGCACGGTGAATGCGCCTCTTGCCGCCGAGCTTTTCACATTTCCTTTTGTCGACCGGGTTTTTTACATGAGCAACTTTGTAACGGTCACAAAAAAGGAAGACTACGAGTGGCTTGAAATTCAGGGGGTCATCAAAGAGCATATCAAGAAATTTCTCGAGTCCGGCCGCTTCATTATCGAGGTTGGTGAGCCGGAGGCTGCGGATCAGCCGGAGGACAGCGAAACGGTGAAAAAGATCAAGACAATATTGGATGACTACATACGTCCTGCAGTCGAACAGGATGGGGGAGCAATTACGTATCATTCCTTTAAGGACGGAATCGTGAAAGTGCGCCTGCAAGGTTCCTGCAGCGGTTGTCCTTCCTCCATGGTTACGCTTAAGGCCGGTATCGAAAACCTCTTCAAGCGAATGATGCCGGAGGAAGTGTACGGCGTGGAGGCGCTGGCCTAAAATCTTACATTGACTCTTTGCCGGTTCTTTCGGCGTTTTTTCCTTTTGTCAGGTCAGCTTGGTATTTTTAGTGTTCAAACCTAAGCTGCTATGAGCCCACTGGCGGAAACGAACGAAGCGCAGATCACCGAAGCGCAATTGCATCCCTATTTTGAAAAGATCACCCGGCAAGCCGACCGCATCACGACCGGCTTCATGGTGGGCTTTTTTGTGCTGGGGCTCGCATTGTCATTTTTTCATAATACCTTCTTGATCGCCCTGCTCATGGGCGGCATCTCGCTTGGTCTTTTTTTCCTGGTACGCTCGATGGCGGGAGGCACGCGCATGTTGCGCTTGCTGACCAGCTTCCTTTACTGGAATTTCGGCGTGCAGTTCCTGCTGCAAATGCATGGCCTTTATGAAATGAAATTTATCTTCTTCATCGCCCTGACCGTGCTCTTGTTTTACGAAGACTGGACTGTCTTTGTTCCCGCCACAGTTTATGCGCTCGTGACGCTGACGGTGCTCTATTACTTCCGCGACTCGCAATTTGTCGCGCGTTACTTTGAGAATTCACAGGAGATATCTCTGACCGGTCTCTGGATTCATTTGCTGTCCATCATATTTTACGCGGCTCTTTGCATGTGGTGGGCCTCGATGCAACATGCGCAAACGCGGCAGTCTGCAATCGCAGCGCTGGATATGGAAGGGCAGCTCAAAATGATGGATGTGAACATTCGCTTTGCCGACAGCATCAGCCAGGGCAATGTAAAAATCGATTATGGCGCCGAAACTCCTGACAAACTTGGAAGATCGCTTGTGAACATGCGCGAGAGTCTTATCACGGCCGCCGAACGTGAAGAACGGGAAAAGTTCGCCAACCTGGGGTTGGCACGGATCGGAGAAATCCTTCGTCAGCATGCAGAGAATCTCCAGATGCTTTGCGATCGTGTCGTGGAGGAGATTGTCAAATACATGAAGGCCAATCAAGGGTCGATCTTCGTGGTGGAAAACCAAGGTACCAAAAACGAGTTTCTCAACCTGATGGCTGCCCGCGCGTGGGACCGCAAGAAATACCTGCAAAAGACCATCGCACCTGGCGAAGGGTTGGTGGGGCAGGCGGCGATCGAAAAACACACAATCTTTGTCACGCAGGTTCCGCATAACTACGTCACGATCACCTCCGGTCTGGGCGAATCAAATCCAAACTGCATCCTGATTGTTCCCCTCAAGTCGGAGGAGAATGTTGTTGGTGTCATCGAGCTGGCATCCTTCAAAGTATTCCGTGATTATGAGATCAAGTACCTGGAAAAGGTTGGCGAAAGTATTGCGTCCATGATCATCACCACGCGCAATAACCAGAAAAACAAAGAGCTGCTCCAGAAATCCAATTTGCTTACCGAACAGATGCGGGCCCAGGAAGAGGAGATGCGGCAGAATCTCGAGGAGATGCAGGCAACGCAGGAAGAAATGCACCGGAAGAACCGTGAGATCGAGCGGTTACTCCACGATGCCGATCAGAAGGAGATCCAATTGCAAGTGCAACTCAAGGAAATCCAGAAGATCAAAGCCGAAAGCGACCGCAAGCATGAGGAGATGCTTGAGCAAATGAAAAATTACAGGCAAACGCTTCTCAATATCCTCGACCAGCTGCCGCACAAGATCTTCCTCAAGGATAGCGAGGGGAGGATGGTGCTTGTCAATACGGTTGTAGCGAAGGCGCATCATATGAGTATCGACGAGCTCATCGGCAAGAGTGACTTCGATTTTGTAGATGAGGCTACCGCCCGACAATGGCGCAACCAGGAGCTTGAGATCATCAAAAAAGGTTCGGAAACCTATATTTTCAACGAGACATTGGGTGGGGAATCAAAAACACTGAAAAGCACCAAGATGGCATTCTTTATCCCGCATCTTAACCAGATTGGCTTGTTAGGGATCCAGACCGATATCACCGAGCTCCAAATGCTTCGCGAACAAGCACAGGAGTCGAAAAAGCTGGTGTGATTTTTATTATATTTTCGCAAAAAAAAAGTATGCGGAAATTTCTTCCACTGATTCTTTGCTGGATCTGCTTTGCAACGTTCGGCCAGTCGTTCAGGGTAATGACCTACAATATCCGTTTCGACAATCCTGCCGACGGGGTCAATCAATGGGGTTCACGCAAGCAAAAGGTTTTCGACCTGATTCGCAAATACGATCCGGACATATCGGGCGTACAGGAGGCCCTCGTCCACCAGCTAAAGGATATCACCGGCAATGCGCGTGGCTATACATACGTGGGTGTTGGACGGGATGACGGAATGGAGAAAGGCGAGTTTTCGGCCATTGTTTACAAGAAAGATAAATTCGACGTGCTGGATCAGGGGACGTTCTGGCTTTCCGAAGAACCGGAAGTGCCGGGGAGCAAGAGCTGGGATGCCGCGATTACACGCGTTGCGACATGGGCACGGTTTAACGATAAGGCTACTGGTAGAAAGTTTTTCGTGATCAATACTCATTTTGACCACATCGGCAAAGATGCCCGCGCACGCAGCGCCGAGATCCTCAAACAGAAAATATCGGAGCTGGCGACGGAAATCCCCTCCATCGTAACCGGCGACCTCAACTGCACCCGCGAAGAAGAGCCTTACCAGATACTCACGAACGGTGAACTGGTCGAGCTCATCGACCCGGCAAGTGATCCCCAGGGCACGTTCTGCAGCTTCGAAGTGAATTCGATTGAATGCAGGCCGATCGATTACATTATGATCACAAACGACTGGCGGGCGGACCAGTACCAGGTTATTAGCGACCACGATGGCAAGTATTACCCCTCAGACCATCTCCCTGTGATGATCACACTTTCGTATATGGACTGATCCATGTTACAGGACAAATACCTTCCCACGTTTGATTTCTTCGAGCACCACAGCATTCAGGTGGCATCACCGCCGGAAAGAATTTTTCCGCTCATCGACGAACTCGATCTAGGGCAGTCACGACTTATCAGATTTTTGTTTTTGCTGCGCGGCATGGGCGCCGACATGACATTGAAGCACGGACTGCTCCAGGAAAATTTTGTCGAACTGGAAAAAATAAGCGACCAGGAACTTGCGCTCGGATTGGTGGGGCAATTCTGGCGGCCAAGTGGAAACCTTCAAAAACTCTCTCCGGCGGAATTCCTTGCATTTAACACGGAAGATTTTGCGAAAGCCGTGTGGAACTTTCGGCTCACACGCGCGGGCCATCAGGCGACCATGGTTGAAACGGAAACGCGCATTCTTTGTCTTGGAGGACGCGCCCGTCGCAGGTTTTCATTTTACTGGTTCTTTATCAAACCATTCAGCGGGATCATCCGGATGGAGATCCTGCGGCTGATCAAGCGAACCGCCGAGCGCCGTTAAAGCGGCAATTTTTTTATCTTCACGCCACATGCCCTATCGCATCGACCTTTTCGCCATCTTCATTTTTCTGGGTGTTGTCCAGGCATTTTTTCTTTGCTCTTTCTTTTTTTCTCGTGATAACAGGCAACGTCCGGCAAACCTCATGTATGGTGTGCTGTTGCTGGCCATGGGATTGTGTATGGTAGAGACCCTGCTGATGTACACGGGTTACATTGCGCACTGCCTGTTCCTTGTCGATTTTTCCGAACCGCTCTCTTTTGTACTCGGACCTGCCTTTTACCTGATGGTGCTTGCCATTACAAGGGGAGAACTTCCAAAAAGATGGTATCTCCATTTCGCGTTTGCGGCGATTTATTTCATCCTTGTCATCCCATTTTTCCTTTCGTCGGATGATGTTAAATTCAATTCATGGGTCGAATCTTACAGGCTGAATATTCCCGTGCGGCCCTTCGATTACCGCGACTCCGATCCCCGACTGTTCTGGGTGACGGATCACCACACCAAGCTTACCCTGGCGAGCATAATTATCTATGCGTTGTTGTCATTGTCCGAAGTCATTCGCACATTCCGGGCGAAAAAGGAATCTTTCATTCAGCCGGCGAATAAGCGGTTACGCGATCTGCGGAATGGAACTTTGCAAATTGGCTTTATCACTGTTCTTGTCCTGATCATCAAATACTTCAATCCCAATGATACGGGGGATCATATTTTCACTGCCTATATCGGCGTGACTGTTTATGTCACAAGTTTTCGCGTTATGCGTGACTCCGGCTTTTTCCGCCGTGCAACGATCGATGAACCGCAGAAGTACAAGAGCTCGGCCCTTTCGGAAGACCAGCGGAAACATGTGCTGGAAAGATTGCTGGCCGTGATGGAAAAGGAGAAACCTTTTCTCCGACCGGATTTTTCGCTGCCCGATCTTGCCCAACAGGTAGGCACCAGCGTTCACATTCTTTCCCAGGTGATCAACGCAGGCTTGCAAAAATCGTTTTTCGAAATGACTGCAGAGTACCGTGTCGAAGAAGCGAAACGTTTGCTGCGGCAACAGAGCAACATAAAGGTGGAAGAAATTGCTGAACGAGTCGGCTACAACTCCAAATCGTCCTTCAACACGGCTTTCAAGAAGATCACAGGCACGACGCCATCGGACTTCCGGTCCCGTGCGGGTTAATTCGATTGTGTTCTGAACACGTGCACCAACCGTGACCACAGGGCTTCATCGAATGACGAGGGGCCAAACGTCTCGGTCCCGGTGTCGGCTCCATGCCGGACTACCACAAGATCCTGCCCGGGTACAATATAGACCTTGATGTCACCTTTTCCCATGGCGGCAACCATGTCGGCGGGCGCGCTTGGTACGAGTTTTCCATTCTTGACTTCCGGCTGGCCGGGGATCATATAGGAGCCTTTGCCATTCAGCCACCACAGCAGACCATAGGCCTTGTTGAAGGGGTTCGAGCTGCGGAACATGTCCTTGAAATATTCTTTGCTTTTCAGTACCACGGTTCCTGACCAGGTACCTTCATTTTGGATAAGCAGGCCAAACCGCGCCATGTCGCGTGTGCTGAGTTCGAGCGTGTGGTCGGACCAGCTCCAGTTTTGCATTCCGATTTTCGCGGCCAGCGCGGTTCGGGTGAACTCGTCAATATTCTTTCCCGATACTTTTTCGAGAACAGCGTGCAACAGGTTGTACGGCGCATTATGGTAGACCCACCGTTGCCCCGGATCGGTTTTATATTTCAGACACGCCGGGGAGACGCATTGGTCTTCGGATTCATCAAGACCGGTCGTCATGCTTAAGTGATGGTGCAGACGGATGAGGCTTTCCTTTTGGAGGGGGAGTGCCGTCCAGCCTGTGCCGAGAAAATCAGACGTCGGGCGTTTCACATCAACCAGGCCCTTGTCCTGCGCAATGCCGATAAGCATCGCGGTGATGCTTTTCGCCGCTGAAGCAACAGGGTATTTTGTACGCAAATTCCAATCGTTCCAGTAATGTTCCGCAGCGATGCGGCCTTTGTAAAGTATGATAAACCCGTAAGTGTTGGTCGAGCCGAGGAATCTTAAAACACTGTTAAGGCTGTCGCTGTTCCAGCCAAGGCCGCCGGGGTTGACGGCTTCCCATGTGTCGCCGCTTATCGGCGGGAAGTACGGCTCAGTAATTACTGGTTCTTCAGGTGCGGCAATTGTATCAGCCGGCTGCCCGGCAGGCCTTTGCGGCGCCACATCGCTCTCGTCGCATCCGCTGAGACTGAAATACAAGCAACCGATTATCAGAAGATGTATGATTCTCATGATCACAATCATACCTTACCTCTGAAAAAAAATTATTCCGCGACGTCAGACAGTAGCCGGTACGTTAGAACTAGCCTTGACCTCCATAAACGGCGACAATTGCAGCATAAGCGATCCGTTCATCTTCTTCTTCTGATAAACCACTGATTCCGATGCCGCCGATTACTTTGCCGTCATGGACGATCGGCACGCCGCCTCCAAATCCAGTGATACTTAGGTCGCCCCAAAATGCAGGCGGTCTGTTGCTGGTGTTCATGAAATCGCCCATCTGCCGCGTGGACTTGCGGTCGCGTGCGGCGGTATAAGCTTTATTCTGGGCAATCAGACTGGCGGCCGGGCTGGCACCATCCATCCGCAAAAATGAGATGAGTTCACCTTCGGGCCCACAAACGGCAACCGCAATGTGTTTATTGATCTTGCCGGCCTCGACAATGGCATGGCCAAGCATCTTAATGGCTTCCTGAGAGCTGACTTTTTCGTAAACGAACATTGGATTTGTATTTGGCATGAAGTTAAGAAAGTCGGCCACGTTTAAAAATTAGCCTACAGCGTGTTTCTGCACCGGCGCCCGAGTCATGGGGCACAATTTTGTTCGGTTTGCAGGGGTTATAAACGCGACCAACTATGGATGTGCACACCCTTGAAAATTTTACAGCGCCGGTATTTACGGTGGCCCCGGGTATCTGGGGCAGAAAAGAGCTTTTTGTTAACTTCTATATTATCCAGGATCATGTCACCGGAAACTGGGTACTGGTAGACGCGGGCCTGAAATGGTCGGCTGCAAGGATCAAAAACACCGCGCGTGAATTGTTTGGCGAGAATGCCAAACCCGCGGCCATCGTCCTGACGCACGGTCACTTCGACCATGTGGGCGCGTTGGCGACCCTTGCCGATGAATGGGATGTTCCGGTGTATGCGCACGAAATGGAGATGCCATTCCTCAATGGCAAATCGGCGTACCCGCCGGCAGATCCGACAGTTGGCGGCGGTATGATGGCTTCGATGTCGTGGTTGTACCCGCTCGGGCCCATTAACCTCGGCGACCGGTTGAAACCCCTGCCACTGAACGGGACGATTCCCCATATGCCCGAATGGAAATATATTCATACACCTGGGCATTCGCCTGGGCATGTAAGCCTGTTCCGGGAAAGAGACCGGGTTCTGATTGCGGGTGATGCTTTCGTCACGACCAAAGCAGAATCGCTTATCTATGCCCTTACGTTTATGAAGCATCTTTCAGGTCCGCCGAAGTATCTTACCTGTAATTGGGCTTCTGCCAAGCACTCCGCTGCGCGCCTTGAGGCGCTTAATCCTCAAATAGCGGTCACTGGTCATGGCCAACCGATGGAAGGAGAAGAGCTGCGAACCGAGTTGAGAAAACTTGTGGGAGAATTTGACAAGGTCGCAGTCCCTGCTGAGGGTCGCTATGTCAATGAACCCGCAGTGACAAACGAGAACGGTGTGGTATTCCTTCCGCCTGCAACCGAAAAACTTTCGACTGTTATCAAAGTGCTCGGCGTCGCACTGGCGGTGGCTTCCGTAGCACTTGTCATCTACCAGCAAACGAAGAAAAAGAAAAAGGAACCTTTGACGCAGCTGACAGATATCCTGAAGCTACAGTACAATTAGAAATCAAAGTCGCCCCTTCGGGCGACTTTTTTTAGACCTCTTGTGCTTCGTAAAACGACATGAACTCGATCCGTCAATTGCCAGAGGTGACGAGATGGCACAGCCTGGTCGTAAAGCTGCGGGAACGGCGCGAATTTTTCCGGCAGCGACGGTCGCCCTATTCCGGATCGAATGGCAGAATAATTCCTTGCATGCGATTGCTGGTAACAAGAATGCAATCCCCTTGCATTTTAAAACTGATTTTTCCTCGTTCGTGCATGGTCACCGTGACGTTGTGCGAAGGGGCATAAATGATCCCGCGTAGCTCGAAGGAGCCTTCGACCTTCATTGATAT